>CAZZJJ010000037.1:950-10241 GCA_964654405.1 uncultured Treponemataceae bacterium | reverse complement strand
CTTCGATGTGCCCAAGACGGTGACCAACAGCTTCCTGTATTCGCTCATCGCGGTTCTGCTGATTGCCAGCATCGGGACAGTACTCGGTTTTATCATTGCCCGAAAGCGGAATCTTGCTGTGCGAATTCTCGACCCGCTCTTGATGATTCCCTACATGGTGCCGGGAACGGTGCTTGGCATCGGCTTCATTGTCGCTTTCAACCGGAAGCCGCTCTACCTGGCGGGTACGGCGATTATCATTATCATGACATACTTCATTCGAAGATTGCCCTATTCGGTTCGTTCGGCGGCTTCAATATTGAAGCAAATTGATCCGGCGCTTGAAGAGGCGGGCATCAATCTGGGCTCTCCTCCGGGGCGCACCTTCAGAACGATAACCCTGCCGCTCATGCAATCGGGTATCATCAGCGGGGCAATCATGAGCTGGGTGACTTCCATGAATGAGCTGTCCGCGTCCATCTTCCTGTATGTCGGGAAAACCATGACCATGCCGATTAAGATTTATTTGTCGGTCGCTGATGGATATTTCGGAACCGCGAGTGCCATGTCTACCATTCTGCTGGTAGTTACCGGCGTGGCGATGTTCGTGGTGACCAAGTATTTCAACCGGGGCAGTGAGACCTTTATCGCCGCCTGAGTGTGCGGGCTGAGTGTCACGAAGCTTGTATATTTGGCGCGCGGTATCATATAGTGTGCGCCATGTACACACGATACGAATCAGAAGAGCTTGATTTCTTGCTAGGAGCCGATTTTGAGGCCAGCCTTTCCGAGGTGGCCGACGGCTCCTTTTTTTCTGCCCTGAAACATGACACCAATATTTTCTTTCTCAGACACGGCCAGAGCGAGGGCAACGCACGCATGACCTATCAGGGACGTCTCGATTATCCGCTTGACGAAACAGGCTTGGCACAGGCTCATGACGCTGCGCGGTGGTTTTCGGACAAGGCTGTTGATGTTCTGGTTTCGAGCCCCCAGAAACGTGCATCGATGACTGCACAGATCATTGCCCGTGAATGCGGGCTGTCATCCGTGGATTTTCAGCCTTCGCTGGTGGAAGTCGATGTCGGCATATTCTCGGGTGTCGATGTGGAAACCGCCAAAACGACGCATCCGGAAATCTTTCAGGAATTCTATCATAGAAGCTGGGATGCAGTTCCCGGCGCTGAGTCATCAAAGAGCATGTATTCGAGAGCCATAGCCTCATGGAAGCATCTGCGTGACTGCGCCGAGGAAGGGGCGCGTACCATTGTCTGCGTTACTCACGGCGGACTTATCCAGTGGCTGGTCCGGGCAACCCTGGGTGTCCATACCTGGCTTCCGTTGATTCCAAGTTCCAATTGCGGCATTTCCCATTATGTCATTCAACCCATTGCTGAAAACAAGCCAGCCTTTGTTCAGTGGGCAATGATCAATTTCAAAGCACCTTCTTCGCGAAAAGAGGTAAAACCGGTTTTTTAACCTGGCTTCATGTGCCCATTAGCGTAAATTATTATTTTTTTTTCGGAATTTTGAATCAAAACAGCAATTCCCGCGCGTATATAAGGTGAGGAGGTGCACAATGCACAAACAAAACTTATATGGCGCCGGGGAAAAACCGGGCCAGGCAACGTGCCCAAAGCATTTCATCATCCCCCTGCTTGTTGCAGCTTTCATCATGGCAGGGATGGGAAACGCATCCGCCAGCACCTGGGCAGTGCGCGACGGAGCCTCGGGATTCAAGCTTTTCGGGTCACCCCTCGACCTGGAAAGCTGCGCTATGATTCGCGGCGGTGATGTCCGAATGGTGGTCAACCCAGAGCGCAATAAAATCACGGTCAATGTAATCGATAATGAATATGAGGCGCGTCTGGGAAGAATTCCCCCCAAACAGGTTTTTCAGATTGATGTCCACAATCGTGTCGTAGATACTGTCAAAGCGCCCTACATGCCAACAGCTTCAGCAAAAAAACAGCTGGGCGATACTTCTGGGTTCACCAGCAAGCCTGAAGCCTTCCCTGAGGGGAATTGGCTCATTACCAATGTCCAGGAACGCACCGACAAGTATGGGCCATACATGATTAAAACCAATGCGACAGGCATGGTTGATGTCTATGTTCCCGGTGTGGAAGAAGGCCGGCTTAACTATATAGGAAGATATCCTGATACCGGATATGCCATTCATTCCAATACTGTGCCCTTTGAATACTCAAAATCCTATGGCTGTCTTATAGTAAAGCAGGCAGACGCAGAAATGCTGGCATCAATTCTTGCAGCAGACAGAAGTGAAAATCCCAAGGCGGTTCAGACCATCAGGGTCGGCACCAGCATGAACTTGCGTTAGGCAATATGGTGTTGTATGGTTAAGATACAGTATACAGCTGCAGTCTGCAGAATAAAATAAATAATAATTTTGGAGCAATTTCGAGACTTTGCGGGTTATGTAATTGCTCAGTATCCGGGATGTTGAAAAAGGAAAAGGAGGGTGACATGCTTACGATAATGCCAAAAAGGGGAAATTGGTTAAGAATGGCTGGAGTCAGTCTGACTGTTCTTGTTCTTGCAGGCTTTGTTGCCTGTACTGGCAAGACCAAGATTGTCGAGGTGCCTGCAAACACAACTGTGGCGTCTGGGAAGCCGTCAGGGACATTGTCTGAAATTCCCCATGTTGAAGCTCCCGTCGGCATGCCTGCGTTAACAAAAGGAACTGAGGGGGTTCTTCTTGCATACAGGCATACCGGGATCGGATTTGTGGAGGCAAATGGCTATGACACCCTCATTTTCCGATTTTTAACATTGCCCGGGGGGTGGTTAAGCGGCTGTGTCGTTTCAGAACGGAGACTGGAGGGAGAAAAAGAAGTTGGAAGATATTCTTTCAGCTATGCCGGGAATGAAATCATGGTATCCGGCCAAACCGGAAACGAACCTGCTTCTGGACTGGTTCCCTTTTCAATAAGCCCCGGCAAAGTCATTGTTGGAAAGCCGGCTTCACGGGTTATTCTCCTTGACAATGCAGATACCCTGACATTTCAGTCTCCTGCTGGAGATTATACTGAGTCTTTTATGGCGGGTTCCTCGAACGCAGAAAAAAGGATCATGATTACACGAGCTGGCGCGGTCGAGTCAGAAGGAAAATTCGAGTATCCAGAAAAGGGCAAGATAGTTGCGTTTATCAGGGATAAAAAGGACACGACTGGTGCGGAGGAAGTCAGGATCACTCTGTTTGTTGACGAGAAAAACGATTACAGGTTCAGGACCGAAGGGGTAGAACCTGTCAATGAAGTATATGCTTCCGGTTTGCAGGACATGCTGACTGGCGATCACGCGCTGGAAAATCTGGCTTTGATTGACTATGTGCTTGGGAAGGGCCGGGATATCCGACCTGTGCTGGCTTACGCGGTTTCACAGAGAAAATCAGGAAAATAGAAAGCAAAGTGCTGCGCCTCAGAGAACCAGGAGTCTGGCTTATTGGGATGTTTGCGTGTCTGGCATATTCTGGCTGAATATAGTCCACAATTTTTCTGCGGGAGGGAATGCAGCGGTAAGCGAGAGTACCTCATGGCTGATCGGGTGGGGAATTTCAATTTTCCAGGCATGGAGCATGAGAAGTCCTGACTGTGTGCTTCTTCGGGCACCGTACTTCAGGTCGCCTTTGATAGGCCAGCCCATGGCGGCAAACTGAGCCCGTATTTGATGATGACGTCCTGTTCGAGGCGCGGCAGTGACGAAAAAATAGCGATCGCTTTTATATACCATGGTGTAGGAAAGCTCGGCATCGAGCACCTGAGTGTTCGCGGGCAGACGTCTGCGCGCCGCTTCCAATGCATCATACGGAATAGCAATTGACACATTGCGCTTTTTATCAAAAACAATGCCATGTTTCAGAATTCCCTCCGCGGGAATGGGTTCTTTCTCAAGACAGGCGAGGTAAGTTTTGTGAATTGTCCGATTTTTAAAAGCTTCATCGAGGATCCTGAGTGCGCGGGGAGTTTTTGCGAAAATGACAATGCCCGAAGTTCGGCGGTCTATTCGATGAACCGCTTCAAGAAACTTTTTGCAGGAAGCATGCTCCCGCTGAAGAAGAGTCTGGAGATCAAGGTCCTTTGTCTTATCGCGCAAAACCGGCATGGGAGCGAGTTTGTTGACCGCGAGAATATCATTGTCTTCAAAAAGGATTTCATAACTGATCAAAAAGCGCTCCTTGTGCTTCAGAATACTGGATGCTTGAAAAATCTTCTATATTATAGTGTAATGAATATAGTGGATTTTCTGCTGATTGTCACTATTGAGGCAATTTCAAAAGTTGTTTTCGGAAGCTGGCAGACTTTTGAAAAATCTTCATTATAAAAGGAAGGAAGTCATGAGCATTCATATTGCAGCAAAGGCTGGCCAGATCGCGGATCGAATTCTGCTCCCCGGAGATCCTTTGCGAGCCAAATTTATCGCGGAAACTTTTCTTGATGGCGCGGAGCGATTTAATGAAGTAAGGAACATGTTCGGCTACACTGGTACCTACAAGGGCGTCAAAGTCTCGGTGATGGGGACCGGCATGGGTATGCCGAGCCTCTCAATCTACGTCAATGAATTGATCAGGGACTATGGCGTTAAAAAACTGATCCGGGTCGGAACCTGCGGCGGCATGCACAAGGATATAAAAATCCGTGACATGATTCTGGCTATGAGCGCTTCTACCGATTCCGCCGTCAATAAAATCAGATTCAATGGCATGGATTATGCACCAACCGCAAATTTCAACCTGCTCATGAACTGCTGGGACGCCGCAAAAGCGAACGGATTCAATCCTTTTGTCGGCCCTGTCATTTCTTCCGATTCATTTTATACAGAAGATCCGGAACAATGGAAACTCTGGGCTCGATTCGGAGTGCTTGGGGTAGAAATGGAAACGGCTGAGTTGTATACCCTTGCTGCAAAATATGGTGTTGAAGCGCTTTCGATTCTGACTGTTTCCGATCATCTCGTGACCGGCGAGGCGACCAGCGCCGAAGAGAGACAGCTCACCTTCAAGGCAATGCTGGAAACAGCTCTCGCTGGCATAATAAAATAGCTGATCTGATAATACACCGGCCGGTTCCCGCCCTGCTTTCTGACAGCACATTCAGCAAGCATCGCGGGGCCCCCTGAGTTTGATGCAGTCTTTATCAGGCCTGCTCGGCCCTGTTTTCTTCCTGAATACTTTCCTTGACAGCCAGAAGATTCTCCCGCATTTTTTCAAGCTGGGCATACATGTCATCCCGAACTTTTACCAGATGCGCCCTGAACTCCTCGGCATATCGACCCTCTTCGGCAAGCCGCTGAGCTTTCGCCTCCTCCTGTACTAAAGAAAGGGTTTTGCCCATTTCCGTGAGCCAAGCATCCAGCTTCTGGTAAGTCTGCGCCTTGCGATTTTCAAGATCGGCAAGCATCGCGTCCTCAAAGCCTTCAAGCTTTCCGCGCGCGTTCATGTATGCTTGCTCTTTCAAAGCAACAATCTGATTCTGAAGGCTTTCGATTTCCTTGGTAATCGACGTCGTTTCTTTTAAAACATCAGCTTCAAATCTGGCGCGATGCTCTTCGAAAGCCTGCCCGAACGAAGCAAAATCCTCCTCAACCCGATTCTCTGTTTCTTTCATCGAGGCAACCAGAGCGTCTTGCAGTGATTCAAGCTTTTTCAGATTTTCTTCAAGCCTGGTTTCCGAAGCCTTCGATTTGCTTTCAAAAACCTCAGCAGCGCTGACCGCCTCGTTGGATATGGCAGCGGAGAGAGACTGAGCCTTGAGGATTTTCTCGTTCAAAGCGGAGAGCGTTGCGGCAGATTTTTCCTCAAAAGAAGCCTGTACAGCCTCAGCCTTATGCGCAAAATCCTCTAGCAATGCAGCTGATTCCTGTTCCCATTTGAGCTTGAAATTTGCAACACTCTCGCGCAGAGATTTTGCCTCGGATGCGACACCTCTCGCCAGCTCTTCCATCCTGCCCTCAACACTGTTTCGCAATTCCTCGAGCCTGCTATTCAGATTTGCCGTCAGCATGCTGAACGCTTCATCCTCAATGGATGAAGCCCGTTCGCGGGCGACCGCCAAAGCCTTTTCAAGCTCCGCATCTACAAGAGCACGAGCTGAAACCGCCTTGCTGTAGGCTTCCATGGCTTCCTTCTTGACTGCTGACAGCTCCTGTGATGTGGAGGCCAGCTCATCGTGCAATTCAGCAAGAATATCGTCGCGGAAAGCGTCCACGGTCTTCTTCGCATCCTGTGCAAAAGCCTCCCGCAGCAGCGGCATCTCCCGCTCCAGCGCGCTTAGGCTTTTTTTCGCCAAATCCAGCTTCTTGTTGACCGACTCCGCGAAGGCCTCGTCGTCATGAATCCGGGCAAGATTCTGGTCTACCCGCTCCGTCATCTTCATCAAACCGCTCAGAACTTCGTCATATTGCTTGAAACGTTCCGCGATTTCTCCAATAGACTCCGCCTTTTCAGCTACCGCGGCCTCTGCCTCCTTAAGCTTCTCGAGCGCAAGCCGCGCGGCCTTCTGGTGAACATCGAGTTCAATTCCATAATGCTTCAGTTCATCAGCGCGCGAAGAAACATAGTCGCCCAGCTCGATCTGAAGCTTTTCGGAAAACTTCTTCACTTTTTCAAGCGAACGATTATTCGACGTCAATTTGTGATAAACGAAAAAAAAGACAAGCACGATACCAAGCGTTATCGCATTCCCGGCTGAAAAAAGCATCGGACACTCCTGAACCCATATTTTAAAAACACAGACTCCTTCAAAAGCCAGACGGCTTCTGAAATTGCTCGACACAGTATAAATCATATACTTGCAATGTAAAAGAACAATCAGGCTAAACTGCGGAATTTTCTGCAGGATATCGAATTCGGCTCCGCTACTTGACAAAGCCCGCTAATTCAGTAGAATCAGAACTCCGATTGAAGGGAGGTGATTACTATTCGGCAGATTCAGGTAGAAGACGGTGAGCCGCTCGAGAAAGCGATAAAGCGCTTCAAGAGAATGGTTGAGAAGGAAGGCATTATCCGCGAGTGGAAAAAGCGCGAATATTTCGAAAAGCCCTCCGCTATCAAAAACCGCGAAAAGAAGGCCCTCGCCCGCAAACTCATGAAAAAGACCAGAAAGACACACGATTCAAAAGGCGGGTACTAAAAACCGTTTTCTGTTTTACATCGAGTTATCAGCATCGGGCCTGCTTTCGGAACCACCGGGAGCAGGCCTTTTCGTTGCCCGTGACCTTGCACGATATCGCGCTCTTTGCTACTCTGAGACGGTGAAAACAAACGCTGCGATTCCGGAGCAATGCATGAAAAATCTTCTTAATGTCCAGATTTTTATTCTTTTTATAGCTCTTATACTTTTTTCAGCCTGTTCTCCCGCAAAAATCTCTTCACAGGATTTGAACAAACCCAACCCGACTCTGAAAACCGTCATGCTCAGAGTCAACGGCATAGAAATCACTGCGGAAGTCGCCAGGACCGAATTGGAAAGGAACCGCGGCCTCATGTTCAGAAAAAGCCTGCCGGATGGCAAAGGCATGCTCTTTGTTTTCGATTATGACCAGAAAGTGGCGTTCTGGATGAAGAACACATCCCTGCCGCTATCCGTCGCCTACATTGCGTCGGATGGGACTATAACCCAGATACTGGATCTGGTACCATTTTCCGAAGAGCCCCGGCCATCGACAAGAAGCGTACGCTACGCTCTTGAAGTACCCCAGGGGTGGTTTTCCAAAATGAATATCAAGCCGGGAGATGTCATCAGCATTCCGACGCTGAAATAGCTTTTGACCAAGCCCGTCAACCATAATAGAATTGGAGAACACAATGCTTGAAGTTATAACCTACGGCAACGAAATACTCGAAGAAAAAGCGGAACCCGTCACAGCATTCGATGACCAGCTTGCTGAAACCGTCGCGCAGATGTTTGAAGCGATGAAACGCGACCACGGCATCGGCCTCGCCGCGCCGCAGGTGGCGCTCAAAAAGCGGCTTTTCATCACGGATGTGGAAGGCGATAAAAAGCGCGTCTTCATCAACCCCGAAATTATCATGACGAGCCCCGAAGTCAGCGAGTACGAGGAAGGCTGTCTCTCCTTCCCCGGCCTGTATTTTGTCGTGAAGCGGCCAGCTTCCGTTACCATCCAGGCTTACAATGAAAAAGGCAAGCCTTTCACCCTGGATGCTGACGGACTGCTCGCCCGCGTCATCCTGCACGAGTACGACCACCTGGAAGGCAAGCTCTTCATTGACCGCATCCCCCCAATGCGCCGCGAACGGGCTCTGCTCCATTACCGACGCCTTGTGAAGATGTAGGGGAAAGACGCGCCATGCGAGTTCTTTTTGCTGGAAGTCCCGGCATAGCCATTCCCGCCATGATGGAGATTGCCGCCCATCATGAGCTGGCGGCTGTCCTGACCAATCCTCCCTCCGAGCAAGGCAGGGGCGGCACAGGAAAAAACCGAGGACCTTTACCGACAGAGGTTGCACAGGCCGCGAAGGAAGCCTTCGGAGCGTCTGTCCCTGTCATCGAGCCGGAAAAGCTCGACGCCGCTGTCCGTGAACGGATAGCTTCATTCCAGCCCGACATTCTTGTCTCGTTTGCCTATGGCAAAATATTCGGGCCGAAATTTCTAGCCCTCTTCCCCCGGGGCGGACTGAATATCCACCCAAGCCTTTTACCCCGGCACCGCGGCAGTTCTCCCATCCAGCAAACCATCCTGGACCGTGATACGGAGACCGGCGTCTGCGTGCAGGCGCTTGCGCCAGAAATGGACACAGGGGATTTGTATCTGGTTGAAAGAATTCCGCTCAGCCAGCGGGAAACCGCTGCGAACCTTTCGGAAATCTGCGCCAGCCTCGGAGCCAGAATGATCGTCGATGTCCTTGCATCGATAGAAGCAGGAACGGCACAGCCAAAACCTCAGATCGGCGATGCGAGCTACTGCCGGAAAATCAGCAAGGAAGACGGCCTTCTCGATTGGTCGCTTGACTGCTTAACGTTGGACGCGAGGATTCGCGCCTTCGACCCCTGGCCTGGTACTTACACCTTCCTTGCAGGCCAGCGCCTCAACATCCTTGAGGCGATACCCATGCCCGATATCAGGTTGCCCAATTCAGTCCCAGGCACTATAATTGGACTGGACAAAGCCAAAGGCATCATCGTTGCGGCAGGGCAGGGCGCCCTTGCGCTGAGAAGGTTGCAGTTCGCTACTCGCAAAGCTTTGTCTTACAAGGAATTCTCGAATGGAGTCCGAAACCTTGAAGGAAGCGTGCTTACCAGCTAGCTCCGGAATGTTCTCGGAATGCCTTCC
>CAZZJJ010000037.1:0-921 GCA_964654405.1 uncultured Treponemataceae bacterium | reverse complement strand
AAAAAAAACATACCGCGGGACAATGGTTTAAAAAAAGATTTGACTTTTCAGACTGGACAAAAGAACAGAAAAGAACCTTTGTCAGCTTTTCGATACTCCTCACGCTGATACTCATCGCGGCCTCGGTCATCAGCTTTTTTCTCGTACTGCGCGGAAACGAAAAAGTCCTGGTGCCCGATGTCCGGAGCATGGAAATTACCGATGCGCTTATCCAGCTTCAAGAACGGGAACTGTATCCACGAATATCCCTGCGCTTTACGGATAATCCCCTGGATAAAAACACAATCCTCGAACAAAACCCGGTTCCTGGAACTATAGTCAAAGCAGGCCGCCGAATCAAACTGACCGTGAGCAAGGGCGCCATCCTGGATAAAATCGAAAATTATGTCGGTCAGGATATCGAAGCAGTCAAACTCCATCTGCAGTCGCTCTTCGCGGCATCGCGGCCCCTGGTGACCATCCGCGAGCCTGTGCTCTACATCTATGACGACAAGCCGGCAGGAACCATACTGGAACAAAAACCGCTCCCGGGAACGGAAATTTCCGGCCCCGCCGTTCTGGAGCTGGTGGTTTCCAAAGGTCCGGAAACAAAAAGCGCGGAAGTGCCTGACTTTATTGGAAAGACAATGCCCGAGGCTATAGATTCAGCGGAAAAATCCCCTTTTGTCATCGACTTTTCGATGCGTAAGGCAAAAACAGGCGAGCCGCTGGGCGTCGTCGTGGAACAGAGCCTGAAAGCCGGCAGCCAGAGCAAACTGACAGAGCGGATCAAAGTGGTTATTTCTGCCCCCGAACCTGTCAATGGGGTAGTCAATGGTATCTATGTTTATAACCTGCCCGAATATCCGTATCCGGTGCCAGTCAAACTTGAAGCGATAAAACCGCAGGGCCAGCGGGGTACCATCGGAAGCTTCAAGCATC
>CAZZJJ010000036.1:0-10386 GCA_964654405.1 uncultured Treponemataceae bacterium | reverse complement strand
CTCCCGCGCCGATTATCGCGACATCGTAACTTTCAACCATGGTTTCTTCCTTGGCTTTTGGTTTAGTTGTACAATAATGCAGGTCTGACGCCTCGCGCAAGCATCCGGGATGCTGGCGCCGCTAAATTCGAACCAAGGAAGAACAATGAACGTGACAATCTGTGAAGCGCAGTAGAACTTCTTTCCGGCTAGCATTCCGCAATTCTTTTCGATACTCTACCATCATGCAACCAATCGACGAACTGACAGCGGAAACCGCGCGAAAAATCCGCTTTGTCCTCATGGATATCGACGATACGCTCACAACAGACGGCAAACTCCTGGCGGAAAGCTATGCCGCGCTATGGCAGCTCAAGAAGGCAGGCCTTGTTATCGTGCCGATAACGGGAAGGCCGGCAGGCTGGTGCGACCTCATTGCCCGGGAATGGCCGGTGGATGGGGTTGTCGGTGAAAATGGAGCATTCGCCTTCTGGGAAAGCGAGGGCCAGCGGCTTAAAGCGCTCACACATCCGCAGGCGACACCCAATACCTCGCCGCTTCTGCAGGAAATCCGTGATGCCGCGCTTCAGCAATTTCCGGGACTCAGAATTGCGCGCGATCAGTTTTCACGCCTGTATGACATTGCGCTTGATTTTGCCGAAGAAGAGCCCCGACTTCCGCTGGCAACCGCCGCCGAAGTGAAAAAACTCTGCGAGCAATACGGTGCTCATGCCAAGGTTTCTTCCATTCATGTCAACGCCTGGCTTGGCGAATACGACAAGCTGTCCATGGCCATCAGGTTCCTTGGTGAACGCTTTGGCTATGACGATGCGGCGATGCGAGGGCAGGTCGTTTTTGTCGGAGATTCGCCGAACGACGAGCCCATGTTCGCTCATTTTCCCAATGCCTGCGGCGTTGCGAATGTCATTCGATATGAAACCATGATAAAAACCCTGCCAGCCTTTGCCGCCGATCAGGAAGGCGGCCTGGGGTTCGCGCAAATTGCAGCAATGCTGATTGCACGACGCACATGCTGATGGGAGGTAGGTATGGAACTATCGCTGTTTACCATGGATGACTATGATGCGGTATATGCGCTCTGGCAGAACACACCGGGCATGGGGCTGAATTCCATCGATGATTCCAGAGAGAGCATTGCGCGGTACCTGCAGCGGAATCCTGCGACCTGTTTTACCGCCAAAGAAGGAAAAACCCTGGCGGGAGTCATTTTGAGCGGTCACGATGGCCGGCGCGGTTTTATCTATCACCTGGCTGTTGCCGCAAGCTACCGGCGGCAGAGCGTCGGTCGCCAGCTCGTGGAGCGGGCAGCCGAAGCGCTTAAGGCTGAAGGAATCGCCAAAGTTGCGCTGGTTGTCATGGCCAAAAACGAGCTTGGCAATGTTTTCTGGGAAAGCATCGGCTTCCATCAGCGGAACGATCTGGTATACCGCGACAAAGTGATTACGGACAAAACCATGCGCAGGATGGATACCTGAGAAGCGGAATTTCGGGAAGTTCGCCTGCCAAGCGTTTCCACAAAAAAAACCGGCTTTCCCCTTACGTTTTCCTCATCATGCCCAGGTGACAAGACCCGGGATAAAGCGCTCATTGAGCGCTGGATGCTCCGGCAGAATGCGGATGGAATAGCCCACCTGCCCGGTCGAAGAACCATTGACGACAGCCTGATAGGTACAGCGTGAACCCTCCTGGGCTGTCGGCTTCATTTCGGTGCGCTCAGGGTCTTTTATTTCGCCCTGGCTATTCAGTTTGCCGCGGTAGCATTCGACACGGACTTCCTCAGGCTTGAGTCCGGCCAGATTGACGATGGCATTGACGGTAATGCGTGTACCGCGCGCAATGACCGGCCCTGCATCATCGCTGACCTGCAGAACGGAAATCTGCGGCCACTGACTGTAGGCTTTCTGAAGATAGGCGGCCAGCGAGCGGGAAGACTCGTAGTGCTCCGCTTTCAGGCGCTCGCCTTCAGCCATTGCCGGCTGGTAATAGTTTTCGTGATATTCCTCGAGCATCCGGTGCGTGCAGAAATTCTTTCCAATGCTTTTCATTGAACCGCGCATTTTGGCAACCCACTCGCGCGGGAGGTTGTCCCTGCCCCTTCGATAGAAAGTAGGCAGAATTTCACGCTCGAGCAGATCGTAGAGGGCCTCGCTTTCGATCTTGTCCTGAAGCTCATCATCCTTGTATTCCTCACCCAGGCCTATCGCCCAGCCGATATCGGAAGAGTAGCCTTCAGCCCACCAGCCGTCGAGAATGGAGCAGTTGAGGACCCCATTCATGCCCGCCTTCATGCCGGAGGTTCCAGAGGCTTCCAGGGGGCGCCGCGGGGTATTGAGCCAGACATCGGAGCCGCTGGTCATATAGCGGGCGATGTTCATGTCGTAATCTTCAAGGAATACCAGTTTGCCCAAGACATCTTCCTTGCGGGAGAAATGCACCAGCTCGCGGATCAGTTCCTTGCCGGGGATGTCGTGCGGGTGTGCCTTGCCGGCAAAAACAATCTGGAGCGGCATATCCTTGCTGGACAGGAGACGGATGAGCCGGTCAGGATCCTGCAGAAGGAGGTTGCCGCGCTTGTAGGTCGCGAAACGGCGCGCGAACGAAAGGGTCAGCGCATAGGGCGAAAGCGCATCTCCAGCTTGGAGCAATGCGGAATCAGTCACGCCCAGCCGCTGCATTGAGGCAGAAAGCCGCATGCGGGAAAAGGCGACCAGCCGTTCGCGGCGGCGTTCATGGGTTCGCCAGAGTTCTTCATCGGAAACCCGGTCAATCCGGTCCCAGATATCCCTGGCTGAAGGATCATCATTAAAACGCGGACCGAGGAAACGATCGAGCAGGCTGAGCATATCATGGCTGATCCATGTGCGCGGATGAACGCCATTGGTCACATGACCGATAGGAATTTCCCGGATCGGCAGGTCTTTCCACAAGCCTTTCCACATTTCGCGGCTGACTTCGCCATGCAGTCTTGAAACGCCATTCGCATACGCCGAAAGCTTCAGCGCGAAAACGGTCATGCAGAAACTTTCATTATGGTCGAAAGGATTCTCGCGGCCGAGGCTGAGAAATTCGTTCCAATCCACTCCGAAACTCTGAATCCAGCCCCTGAAATATTTTTCTATCAAATCGATGCCGAACCGCTCATTGCCGGCGGGCACCGGGGTATGTGTCGTAAAAATATTGGTCGGAATGAAAGCCTGAACCGCTTCCTTGAAATTCAGCCCCTCTTCCTGCATCAGCATTCTGATCCGTTCCAGCGCCAGGAAGGCCGAATGTCCTTCGTTCATGTGTGTGGCGGACACCTCGATGCCAAGCGCCTTGAGCGCCCTGATTCCGCCGATGCCGAGCACGATTTCCTGCCGGATTCGCATATCCTTGTCGCCGCCATAGAGAGTCGCCGTGATAAGCCGATCCTCGGGGCTGTTTTCGGGAATATTCGTATCGAGGAGGTAGAGATTGGCCCGTCCGACCTTGACATTCCAGATTGCCGCCGCGACCTGCCTGCCGGCAAGTTCGACCGCAATGAGGATGGGCTTTCCATCCGCATCCACACACTGTTCAACCGGCATGTTGTACCAGTCGTTTTCCGGATAGGATTCCTGCTGGAAACCATCTGCGTTCAAATACTGCTTGAAATAGCCCTGCCGATAGAGCAGACCGACGCCGACAAGCGGCAGACCCAGGTCGCTGGAGGTTTTGATATGATCGCCGGAAAGGATTCCCAAGCCGCCTGAGTAGGTCGGAAGCGACACATCGATGCCGAATTCCATGGAAAAATAGGCGACATACGAGGTTCGCGGCCCCTTATACCAGGCTTCCCCATTACGGTAGCGCTCGAATCGATTTTTGACATCATGCAGGTCCGCAATAAAGGCATCATCCTGAGCCAGCTGGTCAAAGCGCTCCTGACTGACCATGCCCAGCATCTTGACCGGGTTCTGGCCGCTGGCTATCCAGGCTTCCGGGTCAATTCGAATAAAAAGCGAAACGGCATCAAAGTTCCACGAAAGCCAGAGGTTTCTGGCCAGCGTGTCAAGGCTTGCCAGTTCGCCTTCAAGCCTCGGTTTTACCGTATGGGTTAAAATCTTCATGGTTTTCACCTGCCTTCTGCAAGGATGAGCTGAAAGTATATTCCAGCACGCTCTGAAAATACAGCATATAGCATGCTTCAGCGGCTTAGTAAACCGGTTTGGCGCGCCGGTCGCCCGCGCTCACTGCTCTTTTTTACCGCCAAAAAGCCCCTGCAGCCGGCCTAAAAGCCCTTTCGAGCTTTGCTCGGAATCCGTGGAAACCTGCGGCTTCGCTGCTGGCTGTGCCAAAGGTTGTACCAAAGGCTGGGTCAACGGCGCGGCTGGTTCTGTCGGCAGGGCTGCACCATTGGCGGAATTCCTGCCGACATTCGGCTTCGATTTTCTGTTCCTGCCGCCGCTTTGCTTCGCCCCTGCGGTATCGCGAGACTGAATGGTCTTTTCATATTTCTTGCGGAACAGCGCAAGCCGCTCTTCCGTCGATAAGGCATACAGATTTTCCTCTGATTTTCGCGCGCTGGAAGGCTGACGGGCCGGATTATTCCGTTCCGCATTCCATCGCTCCGCCCGCTCATCGCGGGCAGGTCTTCCGCTCCTGTCCGAATCGACAAATCTGCCCGGCCGCCCGCCCCTGCCGGCCGGTCTTCCCCGCTCAGGACGCTCAGGCGGAATATACTCAAGCCCGGCGCTAAGATCCTCAGGAAGACTCTCGGGATTCGGCAAGGGCTGGCGATTCAGCGGCGCGTCTATCAGCCGTTCGATTGCCGGCACACCGTACATGTACCGCTCGCAGACAAAATTGAAAAGCTGCGCTTCATCGGGATTTTTGGAAATATACGCGACGCGGCTTGCGTAGAATTCAGGCTCGAGCGGAATATCGAAATTGACAAGAATCGGGAACTCCATGCCCTCAAGGCCTTTGGCGCCGTCATCGGTCAGCACCAGGACAAAACCCTTGCCCGGCGCATGGCTGAGTGCTTTTTGGGCAATCTGCCGCTTGCGGTCCGCCATCAGGTTGCCGACGATATAATCAACCGGGACAGTATTTTTCTGCAGTCTGAATGCCAGCTCCTGCGCTGTTCGTTTCAGGTTGCAGAAAACAACCATGGTTTTGCCCGGATTGCCCGCCGCGAGCGACAGCAAAAACCGAACTTTATCCTTTTCAGCCACATCGAAGGATTGCGCCTTCATCAAACCGGCAAATCCCAGCGATTCCTGCAGGCTTATCTCCCGCGGATTATCGGCGAACTCCCAAGCGAGATTCTTGGCGCGCGGCGTATGCTTGCCCGCTATCACGAGCGTTCTGCGTTCCCAGGAAGGAAGCAGGTGCCCCATGGTCTTTTTCAGTATCTCATACGGAAGCTCGGCAATCACTTCGGCATGATCCAAAAGGATAAAACCAAAACCCCGCCCAGACAGCGTTCCGGCGGAGACTGCTCCGCGGAAAGTTTCAAAATCCGCGACTACTAGATTGGCATCAACAAGGTTCGTGACAGCAGCGCCGCCTGCACCCGCTGCTGAATCCAGCATTGCAATTCGAACCGAATCCTGCAGATTTGCCGCAAGCTCCCGGGATGCGCGGAATAGCGCGGCAGCACTTTCGGCATCAGGCGCAAGCGCCAGGGCTCGTGCTCCCGGCTCCTTGTTTTTTATCGATGTCAGCCAGTAAAAAGCCGGCATCATGAAGATGATTCCCCGATCCTTTTCCACATTGCTCTTGACATAGGCATTCTCATTCGCCTCAAAGAGGGTGGAAAGCAGCTTTTCATAAAACGGTGTGTGAAAGGGGGACTGAACGCGCGCGTTTTCAGCAAGCGCGGGATTGAGTAAAAATCGTGTCAAATCCATAGCTGATCCTGAAATAAATAAAATATATAATGCAAAATGCAAAGCATCATGCCAGTCCGACATTCGTCAAGAGTGGGAAGCATATCGTAAAATGAAACGATTGTTAAGTGATTCGAGTTCAAAGGGAAAATATACAAGGTTCGTGACACTGCGAAAATGTTGAAATGTTTTGCAAATATATTAAAATAAATATCAATCTATATAAAATTGTATATAGATATTTATCGAAACCTGGTGTACAATAAGCTAAGAATATCACACATACCTTTCAGGAGTTCCCGAATGGCAGACTCAAAGAAAATCCTGATCCTCGGCGGAGGATACGGCGGCGTCTGGGCTGGAAAGATTCTGGAAAAGCATTTCCGCAAGACACCCAATGTTGAGATCACGCTTGTTGACATGCGGCCTTTCCATACCCTCATGACCGAATTGCATGAAGTGGCAGGATGGAGAACGGAGCCGGAATCGGTTCAGGTCAGTTTTAAAAAGATTTTCGGTGCAAAACGAATCAATGTCGTGCTGGATCGCATCGGCAATATCGATTTTGAAGCAAAGAAAGCCTACGGAAAGCGCGGCGAGTACAATTTCGATTACATTATTGTCGGTGTTGGAGCCGAGCCGGAATTTTTCGGCATCCCCGGCGTCCAGGAGCATTCATTTACGCTCTGGGCTTTTGAAGACGCCATGAGAATCCGCAACCACCTCGAGCACACCTTTATGGAAGCGGCCAAAGAAACCGATCCGGCAATCCGAAGACGCATGCTGACCTTTGTCGTCGCAGGCGCTGGTTTTACCGGAATCGAAATGATCGGCGAACTGCTTGAGTACCGCGATGTCATGTGCAAAAAGCACTTCATCGACCCCAAAGAAGTCCGCATCATCAATATCGAAGCCCTTCCCTCCATCCTTCCCATTCTGGAAGAGCCGCTCCGCGCCAAGGCTGAAAAATACCTGGCCAAAAAAGGCTGCGAAGTCATGCTCAACAGCGCCATCATCGGCGCAGAAAAGGGCAAAGTCCTCCTAAAAGACGGAACGATTGTCGAAACGGACACCTTCATCTGGACCTGCGGTGTCAAAGGCTCCAGCTTTGCCGGCTCGCTCCCCCTCCCCATGGGCAGACGGAACCGGATCGAATGCGACGAGGGCATGCGCTCGACCAAATATCCCAATGTCTATGTTGTCGGCGACAACGCCGGACTCATGCTCGACGGCAAGCCTATGGCGCAGATTGTCGAATCAGCGCACTTCTCGGCTGAAGCCGCGGCAAAAAATATCATCGCTGATATCGAAGGCGGCGAGCGCCACAAATTCCACGCCAACTACCATGGCTTCATGGTCTCCATCGGCGGACGCTATGCGGTGGCCAACGCTGGCGGCATGAAGACTTCGGGCTTTATCGCCATGGCGATGAAACACCTGATCAACATGTACTATCTGTTCAACATCGCCGGCTTCAACCAGGTCTGGGAGTACTTCAAGCATGAATTCCTGGACATGAAGAACCGACGATCCATCATCGGCGACTTCATTTCCTACAAACTCAGAGCCTACTGGCCGCTTCTGCTCAGAATGTGGCTCGGAATCATGTGGCTGTTCGAAGGTATCAACAAGATCGGCGAAGGCTGGCTGGCCTTTGACGCGGGCAGCAAATCCGGCTGGATGTTCTCGCCGGGCGTTGTTCAGGCTGGAGTAAAAGCCGCTGAAGTGACCAGCGCGGCCAGCGCTGCCTGGGAAGGCGGAGCGGAAACAACTGCGACAACCATCGCGGCTGCCACCAGCGCGGCAAGCGCGGCATGGGATACAACGGCTACAACCGTCGCGGCTGCCACCAGCGCGGCAAGCGCTGCCTGGGATGCCACAGCGACGACCGCCACTGAAGTCACAACAAAGGCTTTCAAAGCGGTCTGGGACCTCACCAAACCGATTTTCAACCCATCGAGCGGTATTGTTACCTGGTTCAGGACAACCTTCATGGACGGTATTTTCTCTCACCTGCCTTACACCTTCTTCCAGGTCATGATTGTGGTCATGGAAATGGCAATCGGCCTTGCCCTCTTCAGCGGGACCTTCACCTGGCTCGCGGCGGTGGCCAGCATCGGCATGTGCCTGGTTTTCACCATGTCAGGCATGTTTGCCTGGAACCAGCTGTGGTTCGTTTTCGCGGCCATCGTGATGATGGGCGGCGCGGGACGCGCGTTCGGCATGGACTACTGGCTCATCCCACCCATCAAGCGCTGGTGGAACGGCACCAGATTTGCGCGGAAATGGCATTTCTACGCTGACGATCCAACCAAATAATCGCGATTATGCGACTGCGGGCAGTTTCGCGAGGCGGGACTGCCCGTTTTCATTGCTCTGACAACATAGAGGACGAATGACTGAATTCTGGAACGACACTCCGCGCCTTGAGACCAGGATGCGTGTGGTCGAATCGATACTCGTGGACGCGATGCAAGACCCAAGCTATCCCCTGGCGCGGGAAACAAGCGACTTGATTCTTTCCGGCGGGAAAATGCTGCGACCCGCGCTTGTGATGATTGGCGCTGGTTTTGACCGGCGGAAACGCAGACCGGCTCGGGAAGACCAACGAATAGCCCATGTCGCGGCGGCGATCGAAATTCTCCATACGGCAACCCTCATCCATGACGACATCCTGGATGAGGCTGGTTTCAGGCGGGGCATTCCGGCTCTCCATACAAAGCACGGCGTGGCAAATGCCATTCTGGCTGGCGACTGGCTTTTTTCCCGCAGTTTCAGGCTGGTTGCCGATTATGCGGACATTAAAAGCGCCCGGATTCTATCGCGGCTGGTCGGTTCAGTCTGCTCCGCCGAAATCCGGCAGGATTTGGGCAAATTCAGCTACCGCGCCAGCAAGCGGGATTACCTTCGAACCATAGCCGGTAAAACAGCTGCGCTTTTCTCGCTCTCCCTCCACGTCGGCGCTTCTGAAGCAAAGGTGGATCCCTTCACGACCCAGCAGCTGAGGCGCATCGGCTACGACATCGGCATGGCCTTTCAAATTATCGATGACATTCTCGATTACGAATCCGACGGCCAGACCCTCAAAAAGCCTGTCGGCAACGACCTCAAGGAAGGTCTCTGCACCTTGCCGCTCATCCTGGCACTGCAGAAAAACGAAGCGGGCATCCGCCCGATGCTGGCTCCCGGCCGCCCCTTGTCCGACTCTGAAATCAGCAGTATTATCGCCCGGGTTTCCGCATCAGGGGCGATGCAAGAAGCGCGGACCCTCGCCCGGCGCTACACCGACCGAGCCCTTTCCGCCATGGCCAGCCTCCCCGAATGCGAGGCGCGCCGCGAACTCGACGCCCTGATCCGTAAACTCATCCTGAGAAAATACTGAGGATACACGGTGCTGTCGCATTTCCTTATCGCCATTGCCCTTTCCATGGACGCCTTTGCGGTTTCGGTATCCGCATCGCTGTGCATGACCGCCATTCCGCTGGCCATCGCGCTCCGCGCCGCCTTCGCCTTCGGCTTTTTCCAATTCGGCATGCCTCTGCTGGGCTGGTTTCTCGGAAGTTCATTCCGAATATACATCGAACACTTCGACCACTGGATAGCCTTTGGTTTGCTTGGTTTTGTCGGTGTTAAAATGATTATCGAAGGGATTCGGAGCCGCGACCCTGCGGCCTGCCCGGATCCGGACGAAGACAAAAGCCACGGCATCATGCGGCTCGATACACTCGCCGTTCTGGCAGTTGCAACCAGCATCGACGCCATGGCAATCGGTCTTTCCTACAACATTCTCGGCACGCCCATGTTCTGGCCGGCTGTCCTCATCGGCGTCACAACCTTTACCATCAGCATGGCCGGGCTCGAATTTGGCAAAAAAATGAAGCATGTCCTGGAAGAATGGGCGGAAATTCTGGGCGGCTCGGTGCTGGTTATCATCGGATTGAAAATTTTGATCGAACACCTCTTAAAAGGCGTTTAGCCTCTGGTTGAGCGCTCATTTAGCGCTCGATGCCCTTTCTCGCCTCCACACCCTTGCGATAGTAATGCCTGATTTCCTGCATCTCTGTGACCAGATCAGCCCGGTCCAGAAGAGCCTGGGGCGCATACCGTCCCGTCAGGACCAGCTCAACCTGCTGCGGCCGGGCTTTAACAAAACTCAGCACTTCCTGCTCATTCAAAAGCCCCAGGTGCAGGGCGACATTTATTTCATCGAGAATGACCAGCTGAAAACGCCCCGACACCATCGCTGCAAGCGCCTGACTTAGCCCCTCCTGCGCAAGCTTTTTATCTTCCTCGGTTGGCTCCCGCCTGATAAAACAGCCGCGGCCATACTGATGAAGCTCCAGCCGAGACTTCCCCAGCTCTTCGGAAAGTTTCTTGAACATGACAATTTCTGAATATTTCATGCCTTTGATAAACTGTCCCAGGTAGACGGAAAAACCCGCCCCCAGAGAACGAATGGCAAGCCCAATCGCGGCGGTGGTCTTGCCCTTCCCATTGCCCGTATACACCTGAACATATCCCTGTTTCACGATTC
>CAZZJJ010000035.1:0-10904 GCA_964654405.1 uncultured Treponemataceae bacterium | reverse complement strand
CGCCAGCCACAAAAACTGCCGCTCCGGGCTTTCCGCTGTCCAATATAAAAACCCTCGTGTCAGCCGGCGTTCCCGCGAGCGCTTCAAACCATTCGGAAAGCCAGGTTGTTCGCGTTACCCCTGCTCCCGGGCGAATATCATGGAGAATCGTTCCAGCGCCAAGCTGTGGCGGCAGTGCTGCGCCGGGAGCTGTCCCAATTCCCAATCCCTGGCCGCAGACAAACCCAAGTACACCAATCAGAAAAACCGCGGCAAACAAAGCCGCCTTTACACGCTGTTTCATATTCTGCCTTTCAGTCAGTATAGGCTCGTAATCTTACAAATGCAAAATGAAAATTCAGAGAAAAATTACATCACTTCATCGCACTTTCGGTCCGTTGCCGATTTGCCTGCCGTAGCCTGCGGAAATGCCGAACATGCAGACATCATTATAAAAATGAAGAGCAGTGCTTTTTGACAAAGCGGCTTCAGAGAAATATTTTTTATCATTTACGCACCATGGGTCATTATCATAATGTGTTTTGCCTTCTGTCAAGGCTGAGTGGTAGCTTAGGGCTTAATGAATCTTATTTTGTTTTTATTTCAATATAAAAATGGAATATTGTATTCAGCCAGTTCTTTGTTAAAGTCTAATTTAAATTAGAAACTGATTTAAAAACTGAAGGATATCTTCGGTTTCAGCTTCAGCCTATGGGCGCAGATCAGGATCTTCCACCATTTTTTCAATCTAATATGCACTTGAGCCCAAATCGATTTTTCAGGATTTTCGGAAAAGCTTCATTCGGCCAAGCCTGCCCTGTTCTTGGACGAGCCCTGCTCGGCTGAAACAATAGAGCATCTGGCGCGCCTGAGCGGGCTTTATTCTAAGATTTTCCGACAGAGTGCTTGCTGTAAAAGGTTCAGCAAAGCTGGCAGGGAGCAAAGCCAGCCACTCTGCAGCATCAGAAAAACTCTGCGATGATAAAATTTCTGCAAGTTCCCGATCGACCGTCCTGTCGCCCTTGCGCCACCAGGAACCGGTGCCATCCCGGACTTTTATATCGATGCTTTTCACGATTACTGCTTGAATAGTGACATTAGGCGCGGCTATCAGTTCGGGCGCCCGGATCAGTTCGGCGAAAAGCTGGTAGAAACTGCCCCGCTTCGGACTTTTGCGCTGGGAAAGCAATTCGCCCGTCGCTGGGTCGAGGCGGCGGATTTCAGTCTGCAGGGCAATCGGATAAACCAGCCGAACCCGATACCCCTTTGATGCGAACAAAAGCAGTTTAGCTTTAATCTGGCCAAAATGCCCCGTCTGCACTTCAACGATTTCGCCATCGGCCCGGAGCAAATCGACAACTTTGCCCTCAACTTCCGCCTCCAGTCGATCCCCAGGATGTGCCAGTTGTTGCTTCAGCTGAGCGTGGAGGCTGTATTCAGAATAGAGATTGATGCCCGATTTTTCAGGTCGATGATGCGGCTCCAGCTGATTCTCATCCGCCTGTCTTGGTTGTGTTTTAGCTCGCTTTTCGCTCACGGCAAAGAGTATGGGATATCGCGGTACTTATGGCAACCATGGAGACGGGCAGGCATGAGGAGAAATTCGATTTAAGATTGGATGCCTTTTAAAGCAAGAGGAATTTTCCATTTTCGCAACTACTTTTGCACTGAAACCGCTTTGCCATCCAGCGGGCCGAGGTGAATGGAAACCGCTTGTTTTGCATGTGTAAACCGAACAGCCATATCAACTGGATGAGTGCAATGATTGACGCAAACCAGAATAAATTCAGAGCCTGTTTCCAAGAGGCGAAGTACTGGCGCAGAAATCGAAGCTGTCTTTTCGAGCGGCGTAATCTGAATTGATTGAATGTCAGTGTAGCCACGAGCATCGAGAAAGCTTGCAAGAAAATCACCGGTCTGCGAATCGCCGCTTTGCTCAAAATGATACGAAGGGTAGGTACCTATCCAGATTGCCCGCCCCTGTCCTTTGGAATATTCGATCACTGCGGGTTCGCCATCGGAAAACCGAGCAAGCACCTGTGCCGCGGCTCCAGGTTTGACAAGCTGCCGATAGAATCTTCCTGTAAAGCACGTCCTTCCATCCATGCAGCATTCAACCTCGCCCCAGTCCTTGATTCCTTGGATTTCAATATGCGCAAGATTGAAAAGACGCTTTAATATCGAACCTGACTGCTCCAGAAGCCCGCTATCATCATAAAGACCTGGACAGGCCTCGCTGATGAGCGTCCCGCCGTTCTCGACGAATCTTTCAAATACATCCGCTTCCCGATCATCAAGAACAAGCGGCATTGGAAGATATAAAACTCGGACACCGCTGGAAAGCAGTGTTTGAAGCTGATCTTCATGAAAAAATCGAATTGGGATGCATCGCTGATAGGCTGCCTTGAAGATGCCGCTTAAACTGCCTGCATACATTTCTTCGCGGCGTTCGCTTGCGAAGCATAGCAAGTCGCTTTTCCGGGAAACATACACAGCATTGATCGCCGGGACTTTTCGGGCGCGGTCCAGCATTTGCAGATTCAGTTCCTGCGCGCACGCTGCTGCACTCAGACTCCGCGGCGTATTTTCACCCCGAAAGCCTGTCAGTCCGAAACCAGGCGATTCGATTCCCGAGGGTTCTGGCGCATATTGCCAGTAAACAGTTCCTTTCCCTCCAACCGCGACCGTATTGTAATTCCAGATACGGATATCGCTGGCGGTTGGCACCTCTCCACCGAGCAGACCGGGCTTACCTGCGCCGCCCTGCAGTTCCACTTGATAAAAAAGTTTCCCCGCGGCAGCCTCGGATACCATTTCATTGTGTATGAAATGCCGGTAATAGTGCTGGTCGCCCATCAGCCATTTGGGAAAACTTGAGAGTCCGAAAATATCTACATGGCGGGCGAGGGAAAATTCATCACCCAGCTCATTGCCAAGTCCGCCTGTAATTTTATTTCCAAGAATTCCGCTATACGCGACATGAGTCTGCACTTTAACGCCTGGGGCTCCCGACTTGCAAGCTTGCACCCTCAGCTGAAGCCAATCGCTCATATTATCCAGCCAGAATTTTCGCCAATCCAGCATATCTGCCCAGGTTCCGAAGCGTACGGGCGGTTCGACCTGCGACCAGTCAGCATATTTTCTGTACCACGCGTCTGCTAACGCTTCGATGGAATGATATTTCCGTTTCAGCCATCGTACAAAAGCTCTTTTTGAATGCTCGCAGTAACACAGCATATTGGAACGGTAATCATACATCGGCTCGAGATGAGGCTCGTTCCAAACATCAAACGCGGCGATTTCCTTTTTCATCGAAAAATGACGCGCCGTTTCCTCAATGAAGGCAAGCAGTAACACTGAAAATTCCGGGTCATCGGGACATCGGCCTGGCCAGCCCGCGCTCGGGATATTGGCTGGTCCTCCATATTCAACGACCTGGCCGTCAGCGGTTGTATAGAGGTTACGTTTATTGCCGTCAAAGGTCCAATACGGGGCACCTTCCGGAATCATGTTGATTACAACTTGGAGACCATGTTTTCCAGCAAGCTCCACCAAGCTGTCGAGATCGTTGAAATCGTATCTGCCAGGTTCGGGCTCGACGCAATTCCAGACTGCCCATAATTTGACAAGATTGAATCCGAGTTTTTCCATGTTGGCGAAATCTGCTTCCCAGCATTCGCGGCGCGGAAAGGGCGGCCTGTAATATTGGGTACCGTAAAACATCAGACTATCATCCTTTTACCGCGCCGGCTGTCATGCCGCTGACAAGATATTTCTGCATGAAAAACCCTATGATGATGATTGGCACCATGGTTATGGTCGCAGCCGCGCTGCATTTTCCCCAATCAACAGAAACCGCTCCGACATAACGCGCAACACCGACGGTGAGCGGATAGGTGTTCAGGTTTGTCAGCTGGAGCGAAAACAATAGTTCATTCCACGAAGCCTGCATGACAAGAATGATTACCGACGCGATGGCTGGCTTTAAAAGCGGCAGAATGATGATCCTGAACGTTCGCATGCGGGTACAGCCTTCCAGACTGGCGGACTCGATCAATTCAGTTGGAATATCGGCAATGAATCCAGTCATGAGCCAGGTTACAAACGGCAAAGAAAGACAACTCAAAGTCAGTATTGGCGCTAAGAACGTTCCGGTCAGCCGGGCGCGGTTCATCAAAATGAACAATGGAATAAGAATGGTAATTGAAGGAACCATTTTGCCCAGCAGAAGGAAGTTCGAAATTCGTTTTCCGATTTTAGAACGGAAAATTTTCAGCCCATAGGCAGCCATGGAACCAAGCACCAACGTAAAGCAAGTGACAGAAATTGATATTATTGCTGAATTTCTGAAATAAATCCCAAAGCGATCCAGCGAAATTATTTTTTCATAATGCTCAAAGGTTGGCGTAAAAATCAGCTTTGGCGGCATTTGCTTGATTTCAATGGTTCTCCGGAATGAATTGCTGATGACGATATAGACAGGCACGACGGTCCATAAAATGAAAAGTATGAGAAAGAAATAAATCGCGATGCGTGACATCATTTTTTTGGTTTTAAAATTTGCTTCTTTCATGGTTATGCCCTATCGCTTCTGCTCAGATTCTGGCGCACAAAAGGAATACCAAAAACCAGAAATGTTATTATCATGGTCATGAACGATATCGCCATCGCATAACTCAGATTTGATTGCTCGAATGCGTTGCTATACGCATAAATGCTCAACGATATTGATGAATTGTTCGGGCCGCCGCCTGTCAGCGCGTAAATAATATCGAAAACTTTGACAGTATCCACGCCGCTGATTAAAAGAATGATGACATAGACTTTGCTCAGCTGAGGGATAGTGATTCTGAAAAATGTCGCAACCGGGCCGGCTCCATCGATTTTTGCGGCTTCATATAATTCTTCTGGAATAGCCAGAAGGCCAGCTGTAAGAACAATAATGACGAAGGGGGTGACTTGCCACCAATGCGCGATAATTGTCGAAAGAAGCGCTGTAGAACTCGATGTCACTCCGGGAAAATTCTGGATGCCCAATCCGAACAAACCCAGAACCCAATACAGGATACCCCGGGGATCGTATATATATCGCCAGGTCAAACCTACGACAATCGGCGAAACCAGCAGCGGTATTGTTACGACAGGACGCAGCGCTGATGAAAAAAATCGCGGAATCTGGAGAAGAAAAACCGCGCAGAGCGTACCAAGAACAAGATCGCCGATTATAGCTCCGAAAGAAAAGGCAAGCGTATTGAACACTGCCTTCAAGGCAACAGGGTCTTGAAAGAATTTTGCGTAGTTGGAAAAGCCGATAAACGCTTCGCTGGTGATTTTCTTACCAAACCCTGTATCAAACAGGCTCATGGTGAATCCATACAGCAGCGGGATAATCATGACAAACAGAATTACCAGCAATACCGGCAGCATCAGCAGGAGCGGCAGAAGGTCTCCGCGCTCCAGCGACAGCTCGAATGTTTTGCGCTTCATGAGCCCCGACTTTCCAGCAGTGTTCAACATCTGGCGATTACCTTATTTACTGAAATCGACACCAGCCATATCTTGCTGGAGCTTGGCCAGAACATCAGCGGGTTTTGCGTCAGTTGTCGCAATTTCGGAAAGCGAGACAATGAGCGCGGATTTAAGCTTGCCAAAGTTTGCCAGCGGCGGATCAATTTTGCCGTTCGCAAGCTGTTCCATGACGACAGGAAGGAATGGCGCTTTGGCCAGGATTTCCGGATCCTTGGAAAGAGCGTCAATACCGCTGACCTGCTGATCCGCGAGAGTCTGCTTTTTCTCGGTTGCAGGACTTGCCATCCAGGCAATGTAATCAAAAGCAGCTTTGGGATTTTTTGAGTTTTTCGCCACAGCCCAGACCCAGAAGGAGTTGGTCGCGGCGGCTTTGCCGTTTTTACCCGCCAGCGGAGCGTACTTCACGGAATTGACAATGAGCGATTTATTCGGATCTGAATTCTGGTTAGCCAGACCGCTCATGATAATCCCGATCGGCGCGTTCTTCATCCTGACCGCTTCTGCTGTTTCATCATGATGCCAGGCGAGAACTCCAGGGACGGCGTTTTGTACCAGCTGATCATAGATGGATGCCGCGTACACCGCTTCTTTGCTCGTCAGATTCAGCTTGCCATTTTTATCGAAATAATAGCCGTCATCCGAGAACAGAAGCTGGGAGAAAAGCGTTACCGCACCGGAACCTTGTTTAGCCGGAAGAGCAATACCGCTCCCTTTCTGCTTGAAATATTTCGCGATACTTACCAACTCCTCAGCGTTGGTTGGCGCTTTCAGCCCTTCTTTTTTAAAAACATCGCCATCATAGGCAATAATGAGGGTCTGGGCAAAGGTTGGGAATCCATAGGTTTTGCCGTTGAAAACGCATCCGTCGAGCAAACCTTTGGAATAAATGCTCATGTCAATTCCTGCGCTCTTGATGTAGTCATCGATAGGCAGAAGATAACCGGCATCGGTATATTCCTTCATCCACTGGCTGTTGACCCAGACAACATCATAATTCCCGGATCCGGACAACGCCTGGAACGAAGTCAGCTGTTTTGCCTTCAGATTGCCATAATCAACGTCATCGATTGTGACGTTGTCCTTTTTATACTCCTGAGTAACTCGCTTCTGCAGATCGGCGTGGGGGCCTGCCCACACTGAAACAAGCAGATTCGCTTTCGGTTGGGCGAAGCCGAACGCGGTGACCATGGTCACAAGAATCAGAAAACACAGAACCGCTTTCCTTTCTCTTTTCATACCACCTCTCCTTTATTATAACACCTTGCTTCGTATTCGCAGGTGAAATAATTACGACACAATTACATGCATACAGCCGCGCTGCTGAAACTCTCCAATCCAGCGCTGAATATCTTCGTTTGACGCGTCCTTCAGCGGCAATGACGGATCCTGCGGCAAACCGAGCTGTTCCAGTTTCCCTATTCCATAGGTGTGATAGGGCAGAATTTCCATACCTGCCAATTCAGGATATTTTTTCGCCAATGCAGCTATCGCATCAAAATGCTCGGAAGAATCATTTACCCCCGGGATTAATGGCAGTCTCAAGATAATTTTGCAGCCGCGCCGATAAAGAAAATCCAGATTTTTCAGAATCAGCTGATTGTCAGCCCCGCACCATTCCTGATGCAGTTTCGGATTGGCCATCTTGAAATCGAAAAGAAACAGATCAATGCATTCCAGAATTCTTTCAAAATCCGTTGTCGCAGCATATCCGGATGTTTCAATTGCGGTGTGAATATCGGGAATCAGCGAACAGAATTTGCGGATAAAATCAACATGCATCATCGGCTCACCGCCTGAAAGCGTGATGCCCCCGCGCGAAGGATCCTGCGCATCATGAAGCCGGTAATACCGGAAGTCTTTTTCTACCTGCTCTAACAATGCGGCGGGCGAATATTCCTTTCCTGTCAGCGTCAGCGCGTCATAACAGCAGACTTTGACACACTCTCCGCATCCTGTGCATTTCGAATTATCCACCGTATGCACCCAGACACCATCCCGAAATTCTTTCCCGTGAACGCCAAACTGGCAGACATCCACGCACTTCATGCAGCCAGTGCAGAGATTCGCGTGATATACGATCTGCGGCAGAACTGAGAATGATTCCGGGTTGTGGCACCAGCGGCACCTCAATGGACAACCCATGAAAAAAATGGTTGTCCGGATACCGGGGCCATCCTTCAGTGAAAAGCGCTGGATATCGAAAATCCGCGCTTTCACATCAGTAGCTGACACGATCGTAAATCTCCTGCTGAACATCCTTTTTCAAGAGAACGAATCGAGCGCTCAGCCCGCCGATTCGCACAATCAGATCCTTGTAATCTTCCGGATGCTCCATCGCGTTTTTCAGTTCATCTTTTCCAATCACGGTTATCATCGCGTGAGCTCCGCCTTGTTTGAAATAGTCTTCAATAATCAGACGTGTCTTGGGATTGTTCCAGGTGTCCCTGGTAAAGCGGATATTCTGCACCATGCCCGCATGATTGTCATGCGGGAGTTTGACAATCGAATTCAGCATTGCGGTAAGGCCGTTTTTATCAGTTCCCGGCGCCGGATTATTCGCGTTTGACATTGGCATACCGGATTTTCGTCCATCAGGGGTTGCTCCAACCCATCGCCCCAATGTTGTATTCTGCGCGTTGTTGATATTGACAGCGAGGTAGCTGGCAAGACCTACTTTCGGCGCCTGTTCCTTGACCTTTTCACAAATATAGTTGTGCAGTTCCAGCATGATGTTGTCCACATACGCTATGTCGTTGCCATATTTCGGAACATCCATCATCATTTTCCGTTCTTTTTCAAACCCGACAAAATTGGCGTCGAGCGCTGCAATCATTTGCTTCGGCGAAAGAGCCCTGGTTTCATAAATAAGGCGCTTAATCGAAGCAAGACTGTTGGCTGCGTTCACATTGCCATAGAATTCGACAGTGCCGGCAAGATAGGCGCAGCCGCCATTAAATATTCCTTTGCCCTTTTCTATGCATCCATCATAGAGCATGGTGACCATCATGAAGGGATGAATTTCGCCGATGGCTTTGTACAGATACACTTCGTATCGCGCCTGTGCCTCTATGAAACGGTTCAGATGCTGTTTATAGATTTCGATAAATTCATCGTATGTCGCACAATCTGCCAGACCTGGTGTTTTCATGGAAAGGTATCGTTTGGATACTGGATCGAATCCGCCATGGATCGCCAATTCCAGAATTTTCAGCGAGCCAATGGAACCATTGGGGGAACCGAAGCTGTAATGGTCAAATTCTATTTCACCGCAGCCAAGCGGCATATATGTCTCCGCCCTTGCCCTATCAACATTAAAGGCTTTCATGAGACCCGGGACCAGCACATCATCATTCTGCAAAAGCGGATAGGTGCGGCCTTCGCCAATGCACCGCATTGCGCTGTCCCAGACATTTTTCGGCGTCTGAGCATTGAATCTGAGCGTGAACTGCGGCAGGATTTCCCTAACAGTGCGGCAGGCTTCCAAGGCAACGAGACAAAATCTGTCCGCGTTTTCCGGATTCCTGCGTCCGTATCCTCCGACAATCACACGGCCGTCTGTTTCACAGTCCAGGCTGTCAATCAAGCGGAAATAGGACTGCACCATTCTCAATGCCTGCGCATCATCGATGCGCCTGCTGTCCAGGTCCCGCACGTAAAAGTCGCCGATATAGACATCCATTCGCCCAAATTCGATCAGCGGACACATCATAGCGTAGAGCCAGCACAGCTGAAGGGCTTCCAGCATGGTCTGCGGCGGATGATCGATAATATTTCTCAAGGCCGCCGCGAGAGCGGTCATCTCTTGCTTTCTTGATTCTGTGGCAGCGTTCTTTGCTTTTTCTTCAGCTTCGGGAATATAGTGTCTGCAGCAATTTTTAAGGACTTCAAGACTGCCCAGCATACATTCATAGAGAACAGGGTCATTGCCCGTTTTATCTGTCCGCGACAGTTCCGCCCGGATTTCCTGCTCGAGCCCCGGAATTCCAATCTTCGTCAGCTTATCAAAATCGATAAAGGCTCCTGCCATTCTTATGATGGGAGAAGCCGGAACGGGCTGGGTTTTCCATTGCTCGGTAGGAATAATGGAAGCAATATCGGGAGGTGTATTCCTGAAGACAATTTCATACGTGTTTCTGGCTTTCCAGAATGTCAGCAGATCATGTAAATCTTCGCGGTATTTTGCATTCCCAGCTTGAAATTCAAGCGCTTCGGTAACGCGCGGCTCATCGATATAATAGCCGGTGCCGCCAGTCTGTCCCTGGATGCCATAGCCAATCAACCCGAATTGGATTCTGCCGGCGATAACATCGTCTTCCTCAATCGGCATGAAAATGGCTGGGTACTGCGCCTGAAGACACGCCAGCTCTATTTGGGCTGGATGAGAGTATTTTTCAGTTGCCTCGCGAAAGGCATTGGTAAACGCAATCTCAAAGCTTAAGTCTTTTCTCGGATTTTTCACTTTCCAGTGATTCACAGCAGACTCCTGTTTCGGTATAACTCGATCGTCATGATTGAAGTGTAGGATGGAACCTGAAAACCATCTTGTTCTGAAATGATATAATTTTTGCTTTATATTGATATTTCATGCTATACTATATCTCAGATAGGCACATTCAATGAAAGCGATAAAACTGCACTCGGCTCCCTTCCTCGACGCTCCCGAACGAGGATACGCATCATATATCAGCGACAAGCAGCAGCTGAAAGTTTTTCATTGTCACGATTATTACGAAATATTCCTGGTGGACCGTGGTTATTCGACACATCATGTCAATGGAATGAGCCATGCGATTTCAGTTGGCAGCATGTGCTTTATTCGTCCTGAGGATGAACATTATTATGACGAATGTTCCGATGATTTCCGGATCATCAATATTCTCATTCCTGAGCCGGTCATCTCGAGGCTTTTTGATTTTCTGGGTGAAGGCTTTCAGAAAGAACGTTTGCTGAGTTCCAAAATGCCGCCTTGTGCTGCACTGAACTACGATGACAGCACCGCCCTTATCCATGAACTGGAACAGCTGATTATCTGCAAGAAAATCATGAAAGAAACCTCTGACATGTCGTTTCGAATTACGCTGTTTGAAATTCTGACCCGGTATTTCTTCCCTAAATCGCAGTTCAAGATAGCAGGCAAGATCCCTCACTGGCTCCGCTGGCTCAGCCTTGAAATGCTGAAAAAAGAAAATTTTTTAAAAGGTCTGCCCGCGCTCTATGCGCTTTCCGGAAAAAGCCCTGAGCATTTGTCCAGAACCTGCAAACGATATCTCCGCAAGACGCCTTCCCAGCTTGTGAATGATATTCGCCTTGAATATTCTGCGAAACTCCTGGCTTCATCCAATAAACCGATCATCGAGATATGCGAAGAATCAGGGTTTGATTCGTTGAGTTATTTT
>CAZZJJ010000034.1:0-11160 GCA_964654405.1 uncultured Treponemataceae bacterium | reverse complement strand
TGATTTCCGATTCTGATGAAGTTCAGATCTTCACAATGGAAAACGATGTCGGGCCAAAGGGGCTGAAATTCAAATACAGAGATGAATGGGCGGAACTTCTGAAATCCAGAAAGGAAATATCCTACCGGTACTGGTTTGAGTGGGTGCAGCCAGACCTTTCTATTGAGACGGTTGCGGATTATCATTTTGATGTGACTGCGCGCGGAAAAGAACGCCTTGAAAAAATGGGGCTGTCGGCTGTTTTTCCGGCAGTTGTTCGATATAAAAACCCTCAATACACCGGATGGTATTTTGCCGGTGACTTTGCCGACCTGAATTTTGCTAAAACATCTCATTCGGTGTGGGGCATGCAGTGGATTAAAAAGCTGCTGGTGGATGATTCGGTCGATTCCAACGTTTATTTCTACTGGAATGCCTATGTTCCGCTGATGCACAAGATTCTCGCGGATATTCAGGCTGCAAAAATTGCGCGCCTATCCATGGCGGAGGAGAACAAGGAACCTGAAGTCACCGTCCGTGCTTTCGGCAAGGGCTTCCAGGTCCTGGGCAAAGACGGTGCCTGGCACGATCTTTTCATTCGCGGCGTGAATATGGGGCTTGCTGAGCCCGGCAAGTTCTTTACCGAATTTCCGGAAGACATGGCAACCTATCTGCGCTGGTTTGACCAGATAGCGGATATGAATGCCAACTCCATCAGAATTTATACCCTGCCGCCTCCTGAAATGTACAAGGCGCTCTACGCCCACAATACACAGAAGCCTGACAAAGCCTTATTCTTCTTCCAGGAGATATGGCCTGAAGAGCATCCGCCCAATGAGGACTACCTTGCCCGTGAATACCGGGAGAGCTTCCTGAAGGAAATTGACTACGGCATTGACGCGGTTTATGGAAGAGCGAATGTACCTGAACGCAAGGGGCGCGCGTTCGGAATCTATACAGCGGATGTTTCACCATGGCTGCTGGGCTGGCTTGTAGGGCGAGAGCTTGAAAGCTCGGAAGTCATGGCAACCGATGCCCGGAACAAAGGGGTCAGCTATCAGGGAACCTATATATACTCAGGGAAAAACGCGACGCCGACCGAGGTTTGGCTTGCTGAGTCGCTTGACGAAGTAGCCGCTATAGAAGCCAATCGATACGGCAAACTGCATCCAGTCGCCATTGTGAGCTGGCCAACATTGGATCCCATAAGCCATGATTCGGAATGGGACCCGGTGACCGGCAAGAAGAACAAAGGCAATGACCGCGCCAGCGTTTCCATTGACCATTTCGAAATAACGCCGGCCATGAAGGCGGGCCTATTCGGGGCATACCATATTTATCCAAACTACCCGGACTTTATCAACAACGAGCTTTCCTATGGTCTTTACAAAGATGAACAAGGGGTTTTGCGGTATGGCGGCCACCTCCGGGAATTCATGCAGGGGCACAAGCGGTACCCTGCGCTGGTCGCTGAATTCGGCATGGCGAACGGATTCGGAATTGCGCATTTTGCACCGGATGGGCTTCATCACGGCGGGCATACTGAAGAAGAAGCCGGCAGGGACATCCTCAGGATGCTGGCAGCCATCAAGCGGGAAGGATACGCCGGCGGTCTCATATTTGAGTGGATGGATGAGTGGGTCAAGAAAACCTGGACAACCGAATATCTGATGATCCCCTATGATCGCCATGTTTTCTGGCATAACGCGATGGATCCCGAGCAGAATTATGGCTTGCTGGCCAATGATGTTGTTCCGAAGGAGAAACCTGAAATGGTCTTGCCGGGCCAAGGGAAAATTTCCAGTATTTCCATTGCAGCTGACGCATCCTATCTCAACCTTGAAATACAGCTTGCCAAAGCGCTGGATTTCAAGTCCGAAGAACTCATTATCGGCCTGGATACACTGGGACGGCAGCTCGGCCAGATGCGCTGGCCTGCCGGCAATTTACAGACCAAATCGGGTATGGAATTTGTCGTCCGCCTCAGCGCGCAGGACAAGGCTGACCTTCTGGTGATACCTTCCTACAACAGCGCTGAATCGAGATTTGCGACAATCCGTCTGTGGGACGGCAGTTATGAACGGATCAATATGCTTGTCAACGGCAAAGTGACGACAAAAGACGGCCGGGAAATACCGGAAAAGCGGTTTGACGCTTCCGCGCTGCGAAAAGGTATTTTTGATGAAAGCGGCAATCTCTGGTATACTGAAGGAAACAAAATATTCATCCGCCTTCCCTGGACCCTGATAAATGTCACCGACCCATCCTCATTGAAGGTATTGCAGGATAACCGGACAACCTTCTTCAACCCGGAGCGTGATGCCTTGAAAGTCCAAACGACCGATGGCTTCGTGTTTGACGCCATTGTCTGGGATAAGGGAAAGGGCTCGACAACTGGAAGCTTGTCGTCCAACGTTGATAAACCCTATGTCTGGGAGGGCTGGGAATCGACGCCGCCCTATCGTGAGCGACTGAAAAAAAGCTACACCATTATCCAGAAGGATTGGGCAAACTACCTGCATGAGCTGTCAGCTCTGCGCTGAAAACAGCAAAGAGCTGAGGCTTTTTTAACGCGACCAGGTTATAAAAGCGGCTCAATTCAGAGGGCGAATTTTACTCCTGGCAGCTTCGCGACTCCTGCGTAGAGGCTGTCCATAGTTTCACGCGAGGAAATGGTCACTCGCGCGCCAAGTTTGCCGTATTTTTTGCCGGGAACACTGATGCCCTGAATCAGCGAGCAGGGGATGGAAAGCTCGGCAAGAAGGCGCTCAAGCCCTGATTCCAAATCTTGAGCCTCGGCTGTCAGGTAGATGATTTTCAGATCGAATTGAATCGGAAACTCGATGCTGACATTCGCGAAGGCTTCCGAACTGAGGATGTTTTTCTCCGTCATACTCTGAATATACTGAGCGAACACGCTCCCTGTCGATTCCCGTCCAAAGCAGTCAAATTTGTGCTATAATCATGTCTGAAAGGAGAATTCATGAAAGACCCACGAGTTGCAAAACTGGCGGATATTCTGGTCAATTATTCAATCAAAGCCAAACCCGGAGACAAGGTTTTAATTCAAGACACCAATGAGGAGCCTGAATTTGTGACCGCGCTTATCAGGGCAGTCCATAAGGCTGGCGCTCACGCCTTTGTCACCTTGCGAAACAAGACCATCGAGCGCGAACTGTACCGCGAAGGACAGGAAGAGCAGTTTGCCCTGCAGGCAGAGTTCGAGGCGGCCAGGATGAAGCGGATGGATGCGTTCATTGGCTTTACCAGCCTCCGCAATGTCTATGCCTGGAAAGACATCCCTTCGGAAAAAATGGATCTGTATAATCGATATATATGGAAGAAAGTGCATATCGAACAGCGGATTCCCCACACCAGATGGGTCGTACTTCGCTATCCCTCGGCGGCCATGGCGCAGAATGCCGGCATGAGCGAAGAAGCATTTGAAGACTTCTTCTTCAATGTCTGCACCATGGATTATGCGCGAATGTCCAAGGCAATGGATGCCCTTGTTAAAAAGCTGAAAGCGACTGATACGGTGAGGATACTAGGCCCCGGCACTGATCTGAAGCTGTCTATTAAAGGCTTGCCGCCCATCAAGTGTGACGGAACCATGAACATCCCCGATGGCGAAGTCTACACCGCTCCTGTCCGCGATTCGGTGAACGGCGTCCTTTCATACAACACCCCAAGCGAAAAAGACGGTTTCAAGTTTGAAAATGTCCGTTTCGAGTTTAAAAATGGGAAAATAGTCGACGCAAAGGCAAACGACACCGCTCGGATCAACCGAATTTTGGATATTGATGAAGGTGCCCGATATCTGGGCGAATTCGCGTTCGGCATCAACCCCTTTATTCGAGCTCCGCTGCTCGACACCCTGTTCGATGAAAAAATCGCCGGCTCGGTCCATATCACGCCGGGCAATTCGTACGATGACTGCTTTAACGGAAATCGCTCCAGCCTTCACTGGGACCTCGTTCTGATGCAGGATCCGGAATCAGGCGGCGGCGAAATCTATTTTGACGGCGTTTTGGCGCGGAAAGATGGGCGTTTTGTGCTTCCTGAGCTCGAAGGGCTTAACCCGGAAAATCTGATGTAAGATAGGCTGTATTCAGGCATCGTTGCCGATGGCGCTGACAGGGCAATCCGTCATGGCTTGTGCTGCGAGTTCGAGCTCATCCGCTCCTTCCGGCTGTTTGATCACCACGGCCACCGAGCCGTCATCCGACATCGCAAAGGTGTCGGGTGCAGTTCCCGCGCAGAGCGAACAGCCGATGCAGGAAGAATCCACATACCAGGGGCCGGCTGCAGAACCGGGGTTTTTCGCTGATTTATCTGCCATTGTGTACCTCCATGAACCATTGCGGTTCAATGTATATAAAAGAGACATACTGCCTCATTACTCTCAATCACTGTTCCGTGCGACAAAACCGCCATCGATGCCGATAACAAGGCTGTGAATCGGGATGGATCGGCCGGAGATGGTTCTAGCTTCCCTGACAAGACGCAGGAGCCCCGAACAACATGGTACTTCCATGACAACAACTCGCACGGATTTTGCCTGGCTGATAATGGATGCCAGCTTTGAAAGATAGATTTCTCTGCCGGAATCCAGCTTGGGGCAGGCGATTGCCAGCGGAGCGTCCTTGAGTATGTCGGTATGGAATGAACCGAGGGCAAAAGCCGTACAATCAGCCGCGATTACGACATCGGCGTTGTTGAACGATGAAGTTCTTGGGTTGATCAGGTGCAGTTGAACCGGCCAATGGGAAAGTGCGGACGGGGCCGAGGGTTTTTCAGGGAAAACTGTACTGCTGGCAGCTTTGTCGCGTATTGTTCCGGACGTTCCGATTGCTTTCATTGGACGGACATCCGGTGAGCAGGGTTTGGAGAACGATATTTTTTTTGGTTCAAGCACTGGTTTTGAGGCAGAATAGCCCTCCGGAACAGGAAGTGCATGCTTTTCGAGGTAGTCGAGCGCTTGCTTGATATAAACGTCCTGGCCGAAATGCTCAAGGTGAGCCAAGTGGGCAAGGATGACAGATTCACCCTGCGGCACTACTTTTGCCATGACAGCATACTCGTCATAGTCTTCTGCTTCAGTCTGAATGGTCTGGATGGCGCCCTGCGGACAGTGGCCGATGCAGGCGCCTAGCCCATCGCAGAGGCTTTCTCCGACGAGCCTGGCTTTCCCGTCTATGATTTTGAGAGCGCCTTCAGGACAGCCGGTTTCGCAGGCGCCGCAGCCGTTGCAAAGCTCCTGATCAATTCTGATGATGGTTCGCATAGCGTCTTATCTCCTCATGCTGAACATACCATCATTGTGGGAATAAGTCCGTAACAAATGTTACAAAGATGGAAATTGGGTTGAAAAAATCAGAGTGTCAGACCGGTTCTTGTATCATTGGCTGAAGCAGCTGGCTGGGCAAAAAAAAGCCATGGCAAGGCGCCATGGCTGGGAATTTATTTCCTTGTTTTTACGTTTTTACGCGACTTTTACCGGAACGATGCGCGGCGCTGATTCAGGCTTGCGGGGCAGGATGATGCTCAAAACGCCATCCTTGAATTTCGCCTCGATTTTTTCGGCATCGGCATCTTCAGGAAGCGCGAAGGAATTGGAGAATCTGAACTCACGCCGCTCTTTGCGGATCCAGCGGAGTTTGTCATTCTTTTCTTCTTTGGCTTCCTTTTTTGCCGTGGACATGGAAAGAATGCCATCCTTCAGCTCAAGTTTGATATCCTTCTCGGAAAGACCGGGCAGTTCCGCTTCAATCACGTATTTGTCGCTTTCTTCTCGGACATCGATCGCAGGTGCCCTGAATTTGGGATACAGAAAATCATCATTGGAAAAGAAGCGATCCATCAGGTCGAAAGGATTAGTTCCATAAAGGGTCAGGTTGTTCATAGCTACCTCCTCAATCGGTATAGCAGGTGTTTTTACCGGATTGGCATGATCCATACCGGAATGCCTGAATCCTGGCAGGGCCCTTTTCGGCGCCCATATATTAAATAGCAGTTTTCATGCCAAAATAATATAAAATCTTAAAAAATAATATTTATATACTATATAATGATATATAAAATATTTACTCTTCAGGTGTACGGCGGCTTCGATGGACAATGAGGTATATGGGGCAAACAAGAAACACGTTCAAGGATTTTTAGTGTTTCAAGCTGAATCAGTGAGTAAAAAATATACAATTCAATGTTTCAAAAAGATACGTTGCTTTTTGAAAATACATATTGCGAAAACTAGAATTTAATCATACTATTGTAGTGTTCGTTTTCCTATATTTTTCGGGAGGTACGTATGAAACGTATTGTTGCATTGTTTGCTGTACTGCTTCTTGCTGCCGGTTTTGTCGGAGCCCAGCAGAAAGTCGGCGTGTATACGACGCTAGAAGAGCCGCTCGCTAAAGAGCTGTTTGATCTGTTCCAGAAAGAAACCGGAGTTCAGGTCAACTGGCAGAGACTTTCCGGCGGTGAAGTGGAGACACGGCTTGAGGCCGAAAAGGCTAATCCCCAGGCTTCAATCTGGGTCGGCGGTGTCGGACTCAACCACATGAGCGCGAAGATGAAGGGATTGACCACTCCCTACAAGTCCAAGCTGCTGGAGAACACACCTCCTGAGTATCGTGATACCGAAAACTACTGGGTCGGTCTCTACCTCGGGCCGCTTGCCTTTATTACCAACAACAAAGTTGCAAAGGAACAGGGGCTTGTTCCGCCGAAATCCTGGGCAGACCTGCTGAAACCCGAATACAAGGGTAAAATCAGAATGGCCAATCCCACGACATCGGGAACTGCATACAATGTCATCACCACCCTTCGGTATGTCTTTAACAATGATGAAGAAAAGGTCTTCGATTACCTAAAGAAACTCGATGCGAACATCGACCAGTACACCAAATCTGGTTCAGCTCCCGGCAAGAGCGTCGCCATCGGCGAAATCCCCGTGGCTATCGGCTATGCGCATGACCAGGTTAAACTCAAGGTAGAAGGCGCCGATGTCACCATCACCATCCCTGCTGAAGGCACTGGATTCGAAATCGCTTCCATGTCGCTGGTAAAGGGCGGTCCGGATGTCGTCAACGCCAAAAAGCTGTATGACTGGATTCTCCAGCCCAAAGCCCAGGAAATCATCGCCAAATGGTATGTTGTGCCGCTTTCAAAGCTTGCAAAGAAGAACCCGGTCGCATTCAGCATGGATGAAGTGAAGACCGTAAAGCAGGATATTGTTTGGGATTCCAACAATAAGGAACACCTGCTTGGCCGCTGGGTCAAGGAAATCGGTTCCAAGCGATAATTTTTGATGATTCATATGCCGCTGGCTGCTGATGCCGGCGGTTTCGGACAGAGGCAATCCGGTGGAATAGCACTTAGGTTTTATTTCCAGACCGGGTTGCCTTTTGGTTTTCCCGATGTGTCTGCAGGGCTGAAACCATTTTTACAATTTCTGACTTGTCTGTCCTTTTCATGCTCTTGCTGACTTTCTTCGCCATGGAGAAATCTTACCGTGTTTACCAAAAAAAGAATAATCATCTTTGTTACAGCCTGTCTTATATTTCTGGCTGCCGATTATTGGATGTTCTCCACCGTCAAGGCAAGCTTTGTAAAAAGCATGACGCAGAATGCCAAAATGCTGGCTTCCGCGGTTGCCCGCTCGGTGCCGGAAGATCCGGACCAGTCAAAGGAGTGGCTTGCCAGTTTGAGCCAGACCTATCCGGGCTATGAGTTTTTCTATACCAGGGGCTTGCCCGGGGAAGACGGCTATGAAGAAGTGGGTGGAAATGCCGATATTGCCCAATTTTGGGCTCAGAACAAGGAATCGCCCGCAATCGCTCAGGGTCTCGATTCGGTGTCCTATCTGGAAACCTATATTGTGCCTGGCAGCTTCCATATCGGGCCGACAAACAGCACCATGATCATGACACCGGTACCGAATGCGAATGCGGATTCGGCGGCAGGGCTTATCATTATCGCCATGGATGCTTCGCGGATCGGCGGCTTTGTCTCGCTAATCAACGCTTTGATTGTCATTGCGTTCGCCCTTTTTGCACTGGGATTCGGGGTGGCGACATTTTCGCGAGATCCTATCTCGGGATATGCGATACTGGTACTCTTTACCATTGTTTTGGCTTTTGTCGCCTTCCCGCTTTTTGAAGCGGTGCGCCTGACATTCATGAAGAACGGCAGATTCACGCTGGAAGTTTGGAAAGCCATTCTCGGCAATGTACAATACCTGAAGGCTCTGTGGGGTTCTGTCCAGTTGGGTATTTTTACCGCCTCCTTCTCGACAGTCATTGGCTTTTTGTTTGCCTTTGCGGTTTCCCGCACCAGCATGAAGGGGAAAAAACTGGTTACTGCGCTGGCTACCATGCCGGTTATTTCGCCGCCTTTTTCACTTACCCTGTCCATCATTCTTCTGTTTGGAAACAATGGACTGATAACCAAGCAATTTCTGGGATTGAGCAAATTCAGTATCTACGGACTTGGCGGCCTGACGCTGGTGCAAACAATTTCGATGTTTCCCATTGCGTTTCTTACCATGCAGGGTGTTTTGCAGGCCATCGATTCCACGCTGGAAGACGCTTCCCTCGATTTAAATGCTTCACGCTGGCACACGTTTACCCACGTTACCCTGCCGCTCGCAGCACCCGGCATTCTGTCTTCCTGGCTTCTGGTCTTCACCAATTCGCTGGCGGATTTTGCCAACCCCCTGCTGCTGTCTGGCTCCTACCGAGTTCTTTCCGTTGAATCGTTCATCGAAGTCACGGGCATGAATCGAATCAGCAATGGAGCAGCGCTGTCCATTCTCCTGCTTTTACCGACGCTGACAGCCTTTTTCGCCCAGCGTGCATGGGTGAGCAAGAAATCCTTCGTCGTCGTGACCGGGAAACCTTCAATGCGTCTTTCCGACCTAGCCTCACCAGGCACACGGAAAGCGCTCAGCGCCTTTGTCGTCGTCGTGAGTGCTTTTATTGTCGCCCTGTACGGTACGATTGTTGCAGGGTGCTTTGTGAAAAACTGGGGTATCGATTATACCTTTACCCTGGCGAATATCGGAGAAGCCTTGACGAGGGGCAAGCAGGCGCTTGTATCCACCATGACGCTGGCAGGCATCGCGACGCCGATCGCAGGCCTTTTGGCTATGATATCGGCGGTACTTGTCGTTCGGAAGAAATTCCCCGGCAAGCGTCTGCTTGAAGGGCTCATCATGACGCCCTTCGCGATTCCAGGAACCTTAGTCGGTATCAGCTACATCCTGGCGTTCAACAAGCCGCCGCTTCTGCTAGTCGGCACCGGAGCGATTCTCGTCATCAACTATGTTATCCGCGAGCTTCCGGTCGGTCTTGAAGGCGGTGTTGCCGCGCTGCGGCAGATAGACCCCTCGATCGAGGAAGCCGCATCGGATCTTGGCGCGGATCAGGCTACCATCTTCAGAACCGTGATTCTGCCGCTGCTGAGGCCAGCCTTCATTTCGAGCATGTCCTACACCTTCGTCCGCTCCATGACCGCCGTCAGCGCAATCATCTTTCTTATCAGCGCCAGGTGGTACCACATCACCATTCAGATTTACAACTTTTCGGAAAATATCCGTTTTGGATTGGCGAGCGTTCTTTCAACAACGCTTATCATCATCGTATTGGCAGTGTTCGGCCTTATGCGCTTGTTGATTCGGCAGAGCGAACACCTTGAAAAGACTGTAACGGCTTAATCGATTTCAAGACTCGTTTAGTTTTGAAAGAGCCTGGGTTCAAAAATCAAAGGAAGAATTATGGCAGTGCAATCAGTACCGGTAAAATTGGAAATGGTTTCCAAGACTTTCAGGGATCCCAAGACAAAGGCGGAAGTCCACGCGGTGAGAAACGCTGACTTCGAAATCCAGCCAGGTGAGCTCGTAACCCTGCTGGGTCCTTCTGGATGCGGCAAAACGACAACGCTCCGGATGATCGGCGGTTTTGAACTTCCTACCGAAGGAAGAATTCTGATTGGCGGCAAGGATGTTACCTATCTGCCGCCCAATGGCAGGGAGACTGCAACAGTTTTCCAGTCCTATGGCTTGTTTCCCCATTTGAATGTGGAGGAGAATGTCGCGTATGGGCTGAAAATACGCAAACTCGATGATGCGACTATACAGGCTCGCGTCAAACAGGCTTTGGCGCTGGTTGGGCTTGAAGCGCTCGCCAAGCGTTCTCCCGGGCGGCTTTCGGGCGGTCAGCAGCAGCGTGTTGCGCTGGCCCGCTCACTTGTGGTAGAACCCCAGGTTCTTCTGCTGGATGAGCCGCTTTCCAACCTTGACGCGCTCCTGCGTGAACAGATGCGGGTGGAAATCCGGAAAATTCAGAAATCCCTTGGAATTACGGCAATCTATGTAACCCATGACCGGATTGAGGCGATGAGCCTTTCCGACCGGGTCATCGTCATGAAAGATGGGGTAATTCAGCAGATCGGGTCGCCGAATGATATTTATGAACGGCCCAACTCGGTCTTTGTCGCGGGCTTTGTCGGCAAGGTCGCGTTTTTCCCGGTTATCCTGGAATCGGTTGAGCCAAATGGCTCATGCCGCTGTCTGATGGAAGGCAAGCTGGTGAAGGCAGGAAACAAGGCTGAAGATGCCAGGGCAGGCGAAAAGGCTGTGATCATGGCCCGGCCTGAATCCCTGCGTCTGCTTCCTCCGGAGGAAGGACTTGTGCGCGGCACTGTGACAGCCCGTGTCTACCTCGGTTCAAGCGTCGAAGTGTTTGTGAAAACGGCCTATGGCGAAATTCTGGTCCAGGTGGATGATCCATCGGGCAAGAAAATAGCAGCTGAGGGCGAAACGGTTTCCATCGATTTCAACGAAAACCTTGTCCGGGTATTGCCGGAAGCGAAAATTGAACAGCAGGAATGAATGGAAATTTGAGGCGGATTCAAGCTCGCCGTGAGCCATAGTTGGCATCACTGAATCAGGCTGTCCGGCCGCTGGATCGGACAGCCTTTTTTTTCAGTCGAGTTCCCGCCACCTGAGTGTGATGGTTTCGACAAGATCAAGCAGAAGAAACAAAATAAGAATCACAAAGGAGAGTGTCAAAATCGCTGCGTACATGTCGAAATAATCGACCCGGGACCATGCGTCCATGATATACCAGCCGAGGCCATCCATCGAGGCGAAGGTTTCCGAAAGGAAAAGGACGGCGC
>CAZZJJ010000033.1:0-11210 GCA_964654405.1 uncultured Treponemataceae bacterium | reverse complement strand
CCGCGGCAGATGCATGTGGAGAGGAATCCGGCTCGCAGCAGACATGGTTCCCAACCACACAGGCATCGACTCAGCATGGGTCCGCAACCGGCCGGATCTTTTTATCGGCACCGATCGCTGTCCCTTTCCCTCCTACACCTTCAACGGCCCCGATCTGTCAAGCGACCCTGCTGTCGGCATCTGGCTGGAGGATCACTATTACACGAGAAGTGACGCAGCGGTTGTATTCAAGCGCCTTGATCGCAGGACCGGCAAGGTTCGATACCTATACCATGGCAATGACGGAACCGGGATGGCCTGGAACGATACGGCACAGATCGATTTTCTCAACCCTGAAGCACGAGCGGCGGTCAAAGAAAGAATTATCCATGTCGCTCAGCATTTCAGCATAATCCGCTTCGATGCCGCAATGGTGCTGGCCCGCCAGCATATCCGAAGGCTCTGGTACCCCGCTCCCGGAACCGGAGGCGCGATTCCTTCCCGAGCGGAACATTCGATGAGCGATGAGGCATTCGATAAAGCGCACCCGAATGAATTCTGGCGGGAAGTTGTCGATGAATGCGCCGTCAGGGTGCCGGACACCCTCCTCCTGGCGGAGGCGTTCTGGATGATGGAAGGTTACTTTGTCAGGACGCTCGGCATGCATCGCGTATACAATTCAGCCTTCATGAATATGCTGAAAACCGAAAGCAACTCGATGTACCGCCTTACCATCAAGAATACACAGGAATTCGACAAGCAGATTCTGAAGCGTTTTGTCAACTTCATGAGCAATCCGGATGAAGAAACCGCGATCGCACAATTCGGCTCGGGCGATAAATATTTCGGCGTCTGCACGCTGATGGCTACCATGCCGGGGCTGCCGATGATAGGCCATGGCCAGATTGAGGGCTTTTCCGAAAAATACGGCATGGAATACAAGCGCTCCTATAAAGACGAAAAGCCCGATCCGGTTCTGATCGGACGGCATGAGCGCGAAATCTTCCCGCTTTTCAGAATGCGCAAGCTTTTCGCCGAAGTGGACAACTTTTATCTTTTCGATTTTGTGAAAGACCATCACAAGGTTGACGAAAATGTCTTTACCTATACGAACGGCAGAGGAGAAGAACGGGCGCTGGTTTTCTACAACAATTACTGGGAACGGACATCCGGTACTATCTCGATATCATGTCCCTATGTCGAAAAAGACGGCAGCGGAAAGCGCAAGCGAATTGTAGCGCTGTCTGAGGCACTGGCACTTGATCCTGCTCCGGGGAATTTTGTCATTACCCGCGAGATGCGCTCAAATCTGTATTACATTTTCAAAACCGCCGATATTCATTCGCATGGCTGGCATGTCAATCTGGAAGGGTATCAATCACTGGTTTTCACCGATTTTACCCGCGTCCATGATTATAATGGCAGCTATCAGCGTCTGTTGGAAAACCTGCATGGACAGGGCGTCACTGATTTTGAAGACGCGCTTGAGGAAGCTTCCCACCCTGAGCTGTACTACAGCCTTGAAAAAACAATTGCCGCGATAATCGATTTTTGCCTCTTGACCTCCGAAAAAATATCGAATGCTGCACAGGAAAAAGAAACCGGCAGAATAGCTGAAATTTCCGAGATATATTTCGCCCGCCTCGCTCAGATTATTGTTGAGGAAGGCGGTCCCGCTCCCTTGCTCGACGCTGTGGGTTCATGCGTGAAAACTCTGAAAACAGGATTGAAATTGATAGGCTCACTGGTCAGCGATGGCAATGGAGCACTGGAAATTGAGCAGCACAATGACCTTTTGGAGGAATTTTCCCGCACGGTAAAAACATTGAAGGGCCGCATGGCACTTTCGTACGCTGTGTTCATTCTCGCCATTTCAAGACTGCAGCGCGAGGGCAATAGAACCGAGGAGCTTCGCTTTCTGCTCGAAAAATTCCTGCTGAACAAGAAAATGCTGGAAGCCGCTGAAAATCAGGCCGTGTCGCATATTGAAAGACCGCTTGGTAATGAAATCTCGGCGCTCAGCGAATTCGACCTGGGTCTTCTGGTTCAAGCTTTCATGACTCGGCCTCTGCCTGTCTTGACCGCTCCTCAGCCAAACGAGTCAGGAAAATCAAAGCCTTTATTCTCAACCCCTCTGGAGCGGGCTTTTGAGCTCCTGCAGTGGGCGGGAAACGATCCAATCGCGCGCCAGGCACTTGGCGTGAATGAATGGCAAGGCATTGAGTATTTCAGCAAGGAAAAAATGGAAGCGCTGCTGTTCCTCGGTCCTTCTTTGACGCTGCTGGAAGAAGTTCTGGGCACCAAGGCGGCAGAAAAAACCGACCTGTTTGAGAAGCTCACTGCGTTGCAGCCTCATGTTTTTTCAGCGATAAAAACCCGAGATCTGATACTGAAAGCGGTTGTGCAAAGCGGTTATCAGCTTCGGTCTCTGGTCAAATTGCTCACTGCCCGGGGAATGGACATGAATGAATAATGAGATTCCTTGCCGGGATGTTCTTGATTCTCCGCTGGCAGAGGCGATTGTTAAGCATATCAGCGATAGGCGGTATTATTTCGTTTTTCCAAGCCAGATCGCCGCTGATTCATGGGCGCAGGCTGTTTTCAGGCATCCCGAGATTGAAGCGCTGGAACCCGGCCGCTTCCTGAGCTGGGACCGGTTTCTCGCCTTGATTCGGGAAAAACCGCGCAATGAGACCATTCGTCCCGCCGATCACTATACCCGGTATCTCTGGGCATGCGGAGCTTTGAAGGAGAATGCTGAAAACCCCTTTCTGCGCGCTCTTGTAAAGCCTGATCTAGCGCCGCCGTCGCGGTATCCCGCATGGCTTGCCTCGATCGCGAATCGTCTCAATTTTATGGAAGACATTGCCCGAAGGGAATATAATTCGGAATCGCATAACGCGGAAATCTTGGATTTTATTATACTCTCCGAGAAATATCGAATTTTTCTTGAACGCAACAATCTGTTTGAAGAGAGCAGCCTGCCCCTGCGGTTTCCGGAAAAGAGCAAATTCATTCTTTTTGGCGCATCTGCATATAAAGATATTCTCTGGTACCGAAGCATGCTTGAAAAATCGGGCTGTACCGAATTTTTCGATGTGATTCCGGCAGAGCCGGGCAGGTCTCAGAAGCTTCACCGTTTTGAAAACTTCAGAACTGAAGCGCGCTGGATATTCGCGAACATCCGCAGCATGCTGAATAATGGGAAAACTCCGGGCGACTTTGCCATCAGCGTTCCAGCTCTCCAGCCTGACATGAAAGCATACCTCTCGGTTTTCGCACACGAATATGATATCAGCATAACCTTCAGAGTCGGAGAAAAGCTGTCATCCTCACCATTCGGGCTTCTGCTCAATCTTATCGCAGCGGCCATTGATGATACGCTGTCACAGCAATCAGTCGAAGCGCTGGCGCGGCAGACGCTGTTTGTCTGGAAACAGCCTGGGGCATTTGCTAAACTCATGGAATTTTCCCGAATGTTTTCCATTCCTCGAAAAAACGGTGGCAAAAAGTTCATGAACCGAGTCTGGAGTATGACATTCTCAGATGCGCAGTTTGAAGGAAAAGCAGCCCTGCACGATTTTTATCTCCTGCTTCAGAAAAAACTGAGCGCTATTGCTGCGGCAGCGAGTTTTCAATCGCTCCGCGAAGCGTTATTCGATTTCCGGTTGACCTTTATTGAGGACAGCGGAATCTCGGAGCAGTCGGAAAAACTGCTTGCGAGAATATTTGAAGAACTTATTTCACTCGAACGCGCGGCGCAATCGCTGACAGGCGTAAGCCTGACAGGAAATACTTTTCAGCGCTTCAGAGCCTTTCTTGACACTATTCAATATGCGCCAGATTCAAGCGATATGGCTGTTTCCGTCTACCCCTATCACTCGGGCATCTTAAACGCTGCGCCGGTGCATTTTGTTCTTGATGCTTCTCAGGATGCTGTAGACTCGGCACAAAAATTCCCAAGCCTTCCTGAATCAATAAAAAAATTGCTTCCTGACGACACCAGCTATGAAAGTTATATTCTGCGGTCATTTGACTGCGTGAATGCGATATATTGCTTTGCCGATACTGCGCTGTCAGGTTTTTGCGTCCCGCACCCTTGGTTTTCGGCAGAGCATATTCAGACTGTTTTTGTCAATGAAGAAAAGCAGCTCAATGCGCTTTCATTTCATGCACGTGAAAAAAAAGCATGGATTGAAAATCGGCCTGAAAATCTCCAGCCTTTGACGTTTGGGCAGCAAAATGCAGCGCTTGGAATTTTTGATTCTGAGCTAAACGGCCAACCACTGCCTCCGCCCCTCTTTGATCAACGTAAAACCGACACCCGGCAAACCATCGCCGCAGATAATGTTGTAGATTGCATCGCGCCTGCCCTGCATGGCTCATCAATAAAAATAAACCCAGCAGCGTTAGGCGACTATTCAGCCTGTCCATTCCGCTGGTTCCTGGCTTATATTGTCAGACTCCAAAACAAGATTCCGTCTGAACCTTTGATGATTGGCTCGATACTGCACGACTGCATTAAAAACATCGTCCTGAGAATCAGCAGCAAGCAGCCTGTTTTAAGGAAAGAGGCTATACAAGCGTACTCAGACCTTGTTATCGACGCGATACAGCAAGGTATTGACTATCAGACACGCAAATCGGGTCATGGCGCGCGGCCGTTTCTCGAGGCTCATTTCAGAAGGATGACAAGCCGGCTGCTCACATACCTGGACCTTGAAGCTGAACTCCAGGAAGCTGGATGGACAGTCGGCGAATTTGAAAAAAGCTTCGAAAAGCATTTTGAGCAGCTGAGCGTAATTTTCAATGGCAGGACCGACCGCCTCATGTTCAGACGGGAAGGATCGGAAATGGCGTGCCTCTTGATCGACTACAAGAAAAAATATATTCCTCAAAAAAAACACCTCCTGCTGGATGAAAAAACCGGCCAGCTCGCGGAATTGCAGATTCCCGGGTATATCCTGCTATTGACAGAGGCGGGATTCTTGGTCGTGTCAGCCTTCTATTATTCGATCGAAAACGCAAAAAAGCAGGTTGTTCTGGGAGATGAAAGCAGAGCTGCTGCCCCTGACGCGCAAAGTTATTTCAAAGAACTTGAAGCTTTGCGGGCAATGCTTGAAAAAGCTTCGGAAGGAATATGGAGCGGCAGGATAACTGCAGCTTCGCCTTTTACCAAAACTTGCTCGAACTGCCAGTATCGCCCGATCTGCAGGGCTAATTATTCTTCGGAGCGGCACTGATGACAGAGCTTGACAGATGGCAGAAAAAGGCTGTGACCGCAGATGGCAATTGTGTTGTGACTGCCGGCGCCGGCGCTGGGAAAACGACGGTTCTCGCAGAACGATATCTCCATCTAGTGCTCACACAACGCATCCCCGTAACGGACATCCTGGCTTTGACATTTACCCGAAAAGCCGCTGCGGAAATGTATGAAAGAATTTACCGGAAACTTGCCGAATCCGAAGACCCTTTTGCGCAGAGTCAGCTTGCGCTATTTTCACAAGCAAAAATCACAACGCTCGATTCATTTTGTTCATCGATTGTTCGAAGGGCTGCCCCTGATTATGGATACAGTCCCGAATTTTCCGTGGATGATGTCAGCGCAACGGAAATCGCTGAAAAGACTGCCTTTCAATTTGTCATGGCAAATCGGGATAAGCCGGCGATAAACGAGTTCCTGCAAAGCCACCAGATGGATGCCGTTGTCAACGATTTTTTTGCCTCGCTTGGAACTGCGCTTGTCAGCCCTGTAAATCTTGTGAAGCCGGAATTTTCACCGATGGAACCCGCTATGCGGAAGTACATCAGTGACTATACCGAAACCCAGATTGAGAAGATGAGTTCGCTTTGTGCCTCCATCAGGTCAGCAGGATTGGGCATCAAAGCACCCCATGCTGATTGTGCATCAGCGATCGATGCGGCACGGCGATTCCCGAAAGAATCAACCGCCGTAATCAGGGAAAATCTTCAGCTTCTGGAACCTTTTATCAGTGCAGCAGGCCAGCTCGGCATGAAAAGTTACGGAAAAGACGCTAGGGAAAGTTGCATTAAGGATTACGCCAAAGAATTACGGCAATGCGCGAAAGACTTCCCACAGGTCAAGGATCTGGTTGAATCCTTTCCCCTGTATTCCGATATGCTGAAATACCTGGATGATTTTGCACACCAGCTTGCCGAACAGAAGCGCCTCGCCGATATCATGGACTTTAAGGACCTTGGGTATTGCGCTGTGGACACTTTAATCAGGCGATCCGATATCCGGCAGGAATTGAAGACATCCATCCAGAGCATCATGATTGATGAATTTCAGGATAACAACGAGCTCCAGAAATCCCTGCTCTACCTGCTTGCGGAAAAGCAATCGCTGACGCTTGATCGAATACCGACAGCATCGGAAATTGAAGCCAGCAAGCTCTTTTTTGTCGGCGATGAAAAGCAATCCATTTACCGATTCAGAGGCGCCGATGTTTCAGTCTTCAAAAAGCTCTCGCGGGAACTGGCCCGCAGTGAAGCACCGAACCCCGACGCTGAAAGCGAGGCGACAAGCCTCGTTCTTGGAGCCAATTATCGCAGTTCCGCTTCGCTTATTGATTTTTTCAATGATTTTTTCTCATCAATCATGAACAGCGATACAGCAGGTGAAGGCAAGGATTTTTACGCGCGCTATGAAACCATGTCAGTGGGAAATAAAGAACGGCAGAAACGCCCCTTCCCGTCTTTGCTGAAATTTTATGAGCTTGCAGAAAATTCCGAAAATGAATCCAGCCAGGAAAGCGCTGGGGATGACGATACTTCCGCTGGCAATGATAGCATAGCTGAGAGCCAGCCAGATTCGGAATTCCTGTCGGCTGATGAAAGTGAAGCGCTGGCAGTGGCAAGATTCATCAGAGAAAATATTGGAGTTCTTGATGTTTCAGACTCTGACGGTACTTCCAGAAAAGCATCTCCCGCCGATTTCGCGATTCTCCTTCGCAAGACCAGCCCGCAGCACCTGATAGAGCGGTATCTGCGCCATTTTTCAATTCCGTTTAGAATTGATCAGCCGCGGGATCTTTTCAAGGAATCCATCGCGAATGATCTTTACAATATTCTTTTGCTTTTGCTCGAACCAGCCAATCAGCCGGCATTCGCTGTTGTGCTTCGCTCACCGCTTTGCAGGATTTCAGATGCGGGCTTCGCCCTGATAATGACGCGGGCACGAGGTTTTGAAGAAATACCTGACACGCTCAAGCTCGATGAATATGACAGCCGCATGATAGCCAGAGGCAAGGCATTTTTTGCAAAGCTGTCTCAAAATGCGAGAAATACCAGCATTACCCGGACTTTGGATTTTATCTGGAATTATTCAGGCCTGCGCCTAGATTTTCTTTCACGCCCGGATTCGCGCGTATTCATGGAACATTACGACTTCATTTTCAGTCTCGCAGCTTCTGTTGAAGCCCAGAATGGCACCCTGCCTGATTTTGTCGATGAGCTCGGGCTGTACATCGAGAACAGCGACCGAAAATTCGAACCTGGCGATATTCCGAGGGAATCCGCTCCCGGCGTTCGCATCATGACCATCCATAAAGCCAAGGGACTTGAATTTCCCATTGTGATTGTGCCTTTTGTCCATCATCAGAATGGCGGCAACAAAGCGAGAATCTGGGGAAAAACAGAATTCGGCATCGCGCTCGGCTTAAAAAACCCTGAAGATCCGGAGTCTAAAACAAACAACCTGCTCATGAGTCTGGCAAACGCTCAGGAAAAAGAAGAGGCTGGCGCTGAGGTTATTCGACTCCTATATGTAGCGTGCACGCGTGCGGAAGACCATCTGGTTTTTTTCGGAAGAAAGCCGTCCAGAAATGCGCCAGATTCCTTTTATAATTATCTGAACAGCTATTTTAATCAGAGCAGAAAAGAAAAATTTAGCATCGCGCATCGCTCCGAAATACTGGAAAAGCGGATTCATTCAGAAAAATCGGATACCGGGGCTTTTCTGAAAGCGTATAACGCAGTGTACAGCCAGGCTAAATCAGAAGAAACATCGAAGCAGCATAGGAAAGAACGTTATACGGTATCGGAACTGAATGAAATTTCTTTGGAACTTCCAGTCCAGACGGCATTGAGCTTTCAGCGCCACAGCGGAAGCTTGGTAGTATCCGTTCCGGCCATAAATATTAAAGCCGACATCTTCGGCACGCTCTGTCATGAAATTCTGGCCTGGGCAGTGAGCAGAAACGGCTCACTGAAAGACTTTATTCCTTCTCTGCCGACCAGAGAAGCCTTGACCGCTGATCAGCTCCAAAAAGCCATTTCCCATGGCTCCACGCTTGCGGAAGCCTTCTTCACGACCGATGTCTGGAAAAACTCGCTTGATAATGCTGCAATTGAAAGCGAAAAGCCATTTCTTTTAAAATCAGGCGATTTCATCATTGAAGGCCGTATGGATCTGGTGATTGAATCCAACGATGCAGTGATCATTCTCGATTTTAAAACCGGACAGGAGGAAAAACCGCAGGTCTATGCCATCCAGCTTGCCCTGTATCAGGCGGCAATGCAGAAAATCGCTGCAGACAAAACAATCAAAGCTGGGATATACTGGCTTGAGTCGGGGGCCTTTTCTTGGCTTGAAGGCCGCATGGAAAACAAGGACATTATCATGCTGGCTTCAGTGTTACAAGAAAAATCTGAAAATGTGCCCGCTGCGGAGAATCAGAATGGATCGAACTAATCAACCGCCGACACCGCTTATGCTTTTTTTCATGTTTGCCAAAATTACTTCGGTCACACTCGGCGGAGGCTATGTCATCGTGCCTGTCATTGGTTCGGCCTTGGAAAAAAAGGGCTGGATGAACGAAGATGATTTTTACACAATATTCGCAAAAGCGCAGGCTTTTCCCGGACCTCTTGCGATGAGTACTGCCGTCCTGGTATCGCTCAGGCTCTGCGGATTCTGGGGCGCGTTTGCCGCTTTCTGGGGCATTCTCCTCCCGCCATTTCTCGCGCTCATCCTGGTCAGCGATCTGATACGAACCTATGGCTCGCTCCCTGCGGTCAAACGTTTTCTTGCAGGAGCAGGAGCGGTAGTGCCGGGTCTCGTCGCAGCAATGGTTTATAAATCAGCAAAAAAGCGATCTTGGAATGTACTGCGCGCTGCAGAAACGATGATTCTCGCCATATTGCTGGCTCTCTTTCCGACACTAAGCCTTCCTATCCTGCTGGGCGGTATCGCCTTTCTTTATGGAATCGAGACAGTATGCACGAGACATTGACTCTTGTTTGGACGTTTTTTAAAGTCGGCATCATCGCGTTTGGCGGCGGCTGGTCAACGGTCGGCATTATTAAAAACGCTGTTGTGCCTACCTGGATCAATGAGAGCGATTTCAGAGCGCTGATTGCCATAGCCCAATCCACGCCAGGACCGATAGCGCTCAACGCGGCTACCATGATTGGATGGAGCCATGGCGGTTTTATTTCAGCAATTCTCTCAACACTCTCGGTCGTAGCCTTCCCGCTCATGGCAATCACCGCGACGACACTGCTGGCGGGGAAAATAAAACTGAATCAGGGGGCGTTGGATTCATCATTGAAAACCGGAAGCCTTGCCATGATGCTGATGACGCTCTGGGTGCTTAAACCAGTGTCACTGGATCCGCTCTTGCTGGTCCTAATGCTGGGAGCTTTCTATATTTCAGCTTTTACCAAAATCAACGCCCTGTGGGCAATCCTCGGCTCGGGAGCCATCAACGCAATCGCTGGTCCCTGGATCAGAGGGCTTTTTGGAGGCTGAGGAACATATCCCATTCCTTTCTGACTTCCCGCACAGCTGCTTCAAATTTGCCGATATCGCTGAAGCTTTTTGCCGGCGTCAATTCCTCAGGATTCGCAATAGCTGCGATCCGCGCCATGTGTTTGGACGCAAGCCAGGCATCGACATTATCCAGCGCAAACTCATGACCAGCCGGGTCATTGCCGGGAATTTCATAGCTGGCATCCGGAGACCAGAAATTCGACCTGATCTCTGAAATTGCACGTAAAAGCCAGTCTTTCCGATAAATTCGTATTCCGACATTAGTATATGCGGAGCCATCGGCATGCTGGGGATTTGCAGTCACCATCGCTGAGGGACCGCCGCCAAGCTTGTTGTGTCCGAATGACACGGGAAGTCCGGATTCATCCAGTGTAACAGGGTAAGCGGGATTTTTCTGCAAAGCCACCGGCAGCAGCAAGCCTATTTCAATTCCCGCTTCATCCAGCATTTTTATCATGGCAAGCCCTGCGCGGACGGTTATTGGCGAATTGGCGTCACCGCCGAAATTGGTGATAACATAGCGCGAATTCATCCATGCTTCCTGAGCCTGCCAGATCGCATCGCCATGGCCCGCCACCTTCCCGTTCGGGCCGGGAAGCTGGGTGACAAAGGCAACCGTCCTCGAATCTATCCCCAATGGTTCCAGCACCTGCTGCTCTATTTCTCTCTGCCAGCCGCGGATAACGATAACCTGTTCCCCCAGGTTTCTAACCGCGTCCACTGAGTATGCCGCGAGCGGAACCTTGTGCGGATTCCCCCCGATAAAATTCTCAACCGGATATAAGCCACGCGGCATGTCTGCCGGAAATGAAAAATCCATGCCAGAGGTCTTCAGACTTGCGACCCACCGGGTGCCTGCCCCGGCAAGCAGCGTGACACAGGCGGTGTCATTGCCGCTTGTGCAAAGGGCCGCGAGCGAATACCGAAAGCTCAAAGCATTTTCATGTTCCTGCGTCGTAAGCCGGTCAACCCTCACAGCTGTGCATGGTTCCCGGACCGCATTCGGCTGGTTCGGATATATCATGAGGTTTGAACTCCTTTTTATCAGGGTGAATAACGCGATATTTTCGAACAAAATCACAGGGACGATACGTCATCTTAGCCTGGCGCAATCCCTCTTCGCCAAGATCCTGTTCACGGTTGATGAGCTTGAAATATTCAGGCAGCGATTGCGCAAAAGCCTGATTGATAAACTGGTAGATGCCTTTAAAGCGGTCACAGGCTTTCTCAAAATGAATGGCGAACATTTTCCCTTTTGCGACAGCTTCTCCAAGACACCAGCCTACCGGCGCGTTTTCTATGTAAAATACCGCGCCCCGCATGCCCAGCTCATGAAAAAATTCAAGACCTTCACGCGCCGCTCGGTAATCCCCTTCAATACCCTTGGACTCGCGCCACTCTTCAAGAACGGCAAGCGCATCCTGAACATTGTCCT
>CAZZJJ010000032.1:0-11265 GCA_964654405.1 uncultured Treponemataceae bacterium | reverse complement strand
GCGGCATCCAGAAATTGCTTGAAATCTTCCAGCGTGCCAAGTTCCGGGTTGACTGCCCGGTAATCGGAAATTGCGTAGGGACTGCCCAGACTGCCCTTTCTGTCTTCCTTTCCGATCGGGTGAATGGGGGTCAGATAGAGCCAGGAAAAACCCATGGCTTTTATGCGGTCGAGGTGAGCGATGGCGGCGGCGAAGGTGCCTTCAGGGGTAAAGTTTCTCAGGTAGATTTGATAGATACTTTCGGTTTCGGGTACTGCTTCCATGAACAACTCCTCTGTTGGCGTGTGCGGCGCCAAACCTTGACCATTATAGAACAAAGATTCTATGCTGTTCCATATTATCCATCGTGATTCTCCATCATGAGGCAGGTTTCTGATGCAAACATGGTTGCTTGTTTTTCTGGGAGGCGGCCTGGGCGCGCTCTCCCGCTTTGCCCTTTCGCGGGCCGTATCCGCCCGATTTCTAACGTCGCTCCCGCTTGGAACGCTTTTTGTCAATGTGACAGGGTCACTTCTCATGGGCTTTTTCTTCCGATTTATCGACCTGGCGATGCTGCCCGCATCGTACCGCGCATTGATAACCGTTGGATTCATCGGCGCATACACGACGTTTTCGACCTACGCTATCGAGACTTTCCAGCTCTTCCAGCGCGGCGAGTACGCTCCGGCCTTCTGGAATTTCCTGTTGAATAATGTACTCACCGTCACGGCTGTTTTTTTGGGAATGCTCGCTGCGACTTATCTATTCAGCGTTGTGAGAGGAGGTTCTCATGCACTTTGAAGAAGATGTCCTTCTGCGCATTTATATCGGCGAAAGCGATAGGTACAAAGGCATGCCGGTATATGAGCAAATCGTGAAAAAGTCCCGGGAACTCAAGCTTTCCGGTGCCACAGTTGTCAGAGGAATAATGGGTTTCGGCGCGCAAAGCCATCTTCGCTCAGCCAATATCCTTGCGCTTTCCACCGACCTTCCGGTAGTCATTGAAATCGTGGATAAAGAAGAAAATATAGAACGCCTTTTGCCCTATCTCGATGAATTCATGGTCGAAGGTCTTGTCACCAAAGAATCCATTCATGTCTACCGATATCAGGCGAAGGAGAAAAAAGCATGAAGCGACAGGACATCCCCATCGCCGATTTCAGATTTGATCCAGCGTATATCCGGGATAGTTGGCTTCTGCTGTGTTCGGGCGATTCTCGTTCGTATAACGCGATGACGATTTCATGGGGAAGCTACGGGCAAATTTGGAATAAAATGTTTTTCCAAGTTGTCGTTCGCCCAACGCGATTCACCTTCAATTTTATGGAAAAATACGAGACTTTCACGTTATGCGGCTTTGATAACCGATTTAAAAATTCACTTGCTTTATTGGGGTCGAAATCAGGTCGCGACGGGGATAAGATTGCCGAATCAGGTTTGACGCCAATTGCATCCCCGCACGTTGCCGCGCCCGGTTTTGAAGAAGCCGAGCTTATCATTGAATGCAGGAAATTGTATTGGCAGGATATCGACAATTCGCATTTTCTCGATCCTTCCATTGAAAAAAACTATCCCCAAAGGGATTACCACCGAGCCTACTTTGGCGAAATTGTCGGCATATCCGGCACTGAAAATTTTAAAATGAGCAGCCACTCATGAGAACATTGATTACTGGCGGTGTCAAATCAGGGAAATCAGCCCATGCGCTTCTCTGCGCAGAACGCTTTGGTCAGCCCCGCTATTTTCTGGCTACTGCGGAAGCCTTCGATGATGAAATGAAAATCAAGATTGCGCGGCACCAGGAAGAGCGGCATGGGAAATTTATCACTATCGAAGAACCGCTCGCCATTCATGCCGCAGTGCGCGAAAATATTATCCTCGACTGTATCCCGCTCTGGCTCAACAACATGCTGTACTACGGCCGCGAAGCTGACATCGAGGCGGAACTTGAACGATTTTTACAGCGCCTGCCGCGCAATATTGTCATCGTGACCAATGAAATCGGGCTCGGCTTTATTCCTGCCGACGCGCTTTCCCGCCGCTATGGCGAGCTCCTTGGCCGCATCAACATTCGGCTTGCATCCGCCTGTGACGACGTTATTCTCATGGTTTCTGGCCTGCCCGTCCATGTCAAAACATTTGAGCGCGCTTTTAGCCATGGCACCCAATCATGAAAATTATCGCGCCTTCGTATCAGATTCCGGGCACATGGTTGGAAAACGCCCAGGCGCTCGCGCCGCAAAGCTGGATTGAAGGGCTTGAACTGTTATTTTTCAGCTACGACAATGAAGCCCGTAAAATCCTCAAGGCCGAATCCGATTATCTTGCCGAGCTTTCATCCCGCTATGCTTTCAGCCTTCATCTGCCCGACCCTATGAAGCCCAATGCTCAAGAGCTTGTTGAGCGCACCCGGAAATTTGTCGAGCTCTATGTATTCCATCCCGAGCCTGACCATGAAGGCTGGGCTGCTGGCATGAGAAATATCATAGACCGGTTCGGCGCGGAAAAATTCGCCATGGAGTATACAGGTAAGCAAAAATTTGATGCCGGCTTGCGGGCGCTTTCCGGAACCGGCATTCGGTTCTGCGCCGATACGGGCGTCCTGCTGCGCGAAGAGCGCGACCCTGCGGCTTGGATTGCAGACCGCGCATCAGCGATTGCAGAAATTCATCTTCATGGAGTGCAGAACGGCAAAGATCATCAAGCGCTGTCAGATGCCGACACGTGGCTTGGGGCATTGATTCCGTACTTCAGCCGTGCTATCAGAATCAATCTGGAGACATTCTCGCTCGACGTGACCCGCGCGTCGTATGCAACACTGCAAAGGTTTCTGCATGAACAGGAAAATTGAAAATAAAGGCTTGAGCCGGTTCCTCAGTGTTTTCACGCTCATTTCCCGCATTCCCGTCAACGCTGAATTCACGATCGATTTCAGCCGCGCGGATTTCTGGATTCCCGCCATTTCCGTTTTTGTTTCCATGGCCGCGGCGGCGGGTTTTTATCTGGGCATGTTTTTCACAGGCTCGGCCTTTGTTGCCGCAGGTTGCGCGATACTGTCCCAATACTGGTTTTTCAATCTTTTTCATCTGGACGGCCTCATTGACAGCGCCGATGCCCTGCTTCCCGCGGCATCAAAAGAACGGCGGCTCGAAATTCTGAAAGATCCGCGCGTTGGAACCTATGGATTTTTCGCAGGGTTTATGGCACTCGGCCTGCGCTTTGCGCTGCTGGCAAGCGGAATGTCAGAAGGCAGAAGCTATTTCCATTTTGTTTTTCCTGCCCTCCTCACTGCCCCGACTGCCGGGCGACTTAGCGCAGCGCTCCTTGCCCGCTTTTTCAAACCAGCCTCCGATCGAGGCCTTGGCGCCCTGATGCGCGATTTTTCTTTGCCGCGGATCGCGGCCGGCACCGCGGCAGCGCTTGCGCCGCTTGTGATTTTCAGCCTGAGCTCCGGCGTGAGCGCTGATTATAGTTCTGGAGGCTGGCTTCTCCTTGTCACCGCCTCAGTGACCCTTATCCTGAGCGCGCTTGTTGTCGCTCTGCTTGTCGGCAAAAAATACACAAAGGAAATCGGCGGCTTTACCGGCGATAGTCTCGGCTGTGCCATCGAACTGGGCGAACTGCTTTTTCTGTTCCTGTTCTTTGCCGCGCGCACTTGGAGCTGAAGCTGCATGGGAACAATCAGTCATCGCCATCATGGCGGCAACCTGACCGAGCTGGCGGCGCTGACCGGCCTGCCCGCAGAAAATATTCTGGACTTCAGCGCGAACATCAATCCCTTCGGTCCGCCTCCCTGGCTTTCCGAGGCTCTTGATGAAGGAAGCCGAGCCATTACGCAGTACCCCGACCCCGACGCCACCCGGGCACGGCAGGCCGCCGCTGAGCGCTTTCAAACCAGCATAGAATCCTTTGTTTTTGCCGACGGCGCCGACAGCCTCTTGTTTGCCTTGCCCCGCGCGTTAGGCGTAAAAGCCTGTCTGACCATGCTCCCGACCTATTCAGGCTACAAGCGGGGCGTCCTGCGTGCCGGTGTTTCCGAACTGGTGCTGAACCTCGATCCCGGTGAAAACTTCAGCCTTGCTTCTGAAAAGACGCTCTTCGCCGTCATCCAGGCGCTCAAGGATATGACAGCTCGAAATCAGCGATGTGCCGTTTTTATCGGCGCCCCGAACAATCCCGCCGGCGGCATCATGCCGCGGGAATCCATACTTACCCTTGCCAGCTCCTTTGCTCAGCATTATTTCATTATCGATGAATCATTTATCGAATTTCTCCCGGATCAGGAAGCTCTGACGATGATCGGCCGGCGCGTGCCTAACATCATCACCGTCCGCTCGATGACCAAAACCTTTGCTGTTCCCGGCGCCCGGCTTGGCTTTATGCACGCCGATCCGAACATCTGTGCGGCAGTCCGAGCCGAGCTCCCCGCCTGGCCTGTTTCCAGCTTTGCCGAAGCTATCGCGGTGCACGCTCTGCGGGACACTGCCTTTCTGCCAGCGGCCCGCGAGCTTTTGCGGACTGAAGCGGACTGGTTTATTTCGCGGCTCGCTGAATCAGGCGCATTTCGAATTATTCATGGAGACTCGGCAGGCACGTCAGCCTCGCGGAATGGCGCGAATTTCCTGTTGCTCGATTTTTTTCAGGACGAATTCGGGCTGAAAGTCTCATCCAGCCTGCTTGATCGCGGCATCGCGGTTCGGCAATTCAGTCCCGAAGAAGGTCTTTCCAAACGTTACATGCGCATCGCGATAAAAAATCGAATTGACAACAGCCGCTTTCTTGACGCGCTAGCCGCTGTCATGCAGGAAAATCAGCCATGATAAAGCTCAGCGCCGCATCCGCAGCTCCGGCTGTCATCCTTGCATTCTTCCTTGACTGCCTGCTCGGCGATCCTGTTTATCCACTGCATCCGGTCCGAATCATGGGACGTGCAGCCGGCTCGCTCGAAAAAAGATTGTATCCAGCGCAAAAACCGGCGGCTCCTTCCAGGCTTTTTGCCGCAGGTACGTTTGGATGGTTCCTGATTGTGGCGGGTGCGGGAAGCGCTGGATTTTTTATCCCATTCGGCATGAAATTGCTTGCCGAGAACATCATTCAATCCCTTCCGGCACGTTATCAGGCACAAGGCTGGGAACACCTTCCGACCATACTATTTCTTTTTGCTCAGGCCTTGCTCATCTACACAACCATAGCGCCCCGCGACATGGCAGGCCATGCCCTCAAAGTCAGGCGCGCCCTCGAACAGCCCCATGTTTCCGCAGAAAAGCAATTGGAGGATGGCCGCCGGGCTGTCGCGATGATCGTGGGCAGGGATGTGGAGCGCCTTGACCGTGAAGGGGTAATCAGGGCTGCCATCGAAAGCGTCGCCGAAAGCACCATCGATGGCGTCATCGCGCCGCTTTTCTGGGCCTTTATCGCCGGTTCAGCCGGAGCGCTCGCCTATCGCGCTATCAACACCCTCGATTCGATATGGGGCCATACCAGCGACCGCTATTTCTGGTTCGGCAAAACCGCCGCACGCGCCGACGATCTCGCTAACTATCTGCCAGCCCGGCTTGGCTTCATCTCAGGAGCCATTGCGATATGCTTCCTCCGCCTCTTTTCGCCGGCTTTCCACCCCCTGCGAGCAATAAAAATCGGCCTGCGCGACCACGCAAAACACGCCAGCCCTAATTCCGCCTGGATGGAAGCCCTCACCGCGGGCGCCCTTTCCCTGGCTCTCGCCGGCCCCGCCTGGTACAGCGGCGAAGTCCTCCCCAAAGAATGGATTGGAGCGCCGCATGAAGACTGCCGCCCGCCTGTCACCGCCGATATACAATCTTCGATACAGATACTCTACGGCGCCGCTCTGGTGTTCATCGCGTGTGCACTGCTCTACAGCCTTTTCCGCGGGTTTTAATATTTGCTCAGCTCTTCTTTTTATTTTATGATTGACAATTGAGTAGAGCGGTCTAAAATGATGTAATGAAAAATAAAAAATCAGGAGGCGTAAACAGGGAACACGAAACGCAAGCATTGAAAATCATCATTTTTATGTCGGGAAACACAATCCAGGCTTGAAAAACGCAAGCCGAATTATGCTTCATAACAAAATAATTCAAAGTTCCAAAACAAGGAAATCGAATAAAAAGAATTCTCACAGCATCAGAAATCCTCGCTGACCGGAACTCTGAATACAAGGAGGAATAATGAAACAGAAATTCTGGTCCCTCTCACTTTTGGTTGTAAGCATTTTGGTCCTGGCCGGCTGCCCACAGCCAGTCACCCCAAAATCCTCGGTCGCGACATTATCCAACCTTTCCGTGACCGGTTACAGCCTTGATAAAGCTTTTTCAAGTTATGTGACAACCTATACTGTTGTCGTAGATAAAAACGCTAAGGCAGTTACGGTTTACGCAACCCTGACCGACAGCAAGGCCGCTTTGACATTCAGCCCCAATCCTTCGACCTATGAACTCCTGCCAGGATTGAATACCTTTGCAGCAACAGTAACAGCGGAAGACGGAGTAACGACAAAAACCTATACACTCAAGGTTTACAAAGCCAACGCAACCGCGGAAATCCTTGATTCTGTCAACGGGAGCAAAGTGGATCCGGATGGAACAATCAAAGTCTATTCAGCAGACAATACACTTTTATATTCGGTTCCCATTTCAAACAACCCCCAGCCGCTATGGCTGGGTGAGGGCACCGTCTACACCGTAAAAGCATCTCCAACCGGCAGGGCTCAATCCTCCAAAGAATCAGTTGTCGGAGCAGATGGATTGAACCTGATCATGATCAGTCAGCGGCTGGATCAGAATACATTCCCAGCAGAATCCCCAACGATAGACACTATCGCTTATACGGCTGACGGTGACGCAACCGCAGCTGCCTGGACCACGCTGAATTCCGGCGACTCAATAGATTTTTCAGCTGTCACATTCATCAAGGTGACAGGTTCAGGAAAATCCGATATAGACGAAACATCCTGGGCTGGTTTCGGCATCAAAATGGGAATTGACCAAGTCCCGAGCATCTTCACCGGCTGGGCTCCCGATCCGGACCTTTCCTCATCGACATACAATCATGATACCAATACATTTACCGGTACAGCCATCTTCGATACCCGGGGCGGCACCTTTACCAGCGGAGACCATGAACTGAGTTTTGTCATTTACGACAGGGCAAACAATCGCACAGAAAGAACCCTGAAAGTTACCAATTCGCTGGCTATTACCAATGGAGCAGACATTTCAGCAAGATACTTTGTCAGTCTTCTCGGTGATTTCCGGATTTATGGCGCCAGCAGAGAATATTTTGGAAAAGAGAAAAGCGCTGATGGATTAAATCCTCTGGCAACAGGACCTGTCAGCTATCGAGTTGCGCTGACATTCAAGTTCCAGACAGCGACATCAGGAGGGGCAGATGTTCCAATTCTCGGTTTCAAAGTGTATCGCTCGCCTGATGCAGGTTTCACATGGTCATGCGTAGGAACGGTCAATTATGGATATCTTACAATCGGCTCAAGCGGAACTCACACATATTATGATACTGATTCAGCATTGACTACCGGCATCAGCTATCTCTATAAAATCGTCGCCTTTACTGATGATACCCATACAAAGGAGAGCGCCAACATAGGACCTGTCTGGTTCTTGCCGCCTTTCACAGCCTCGCTGACCTCGCCAGCCAACAAATCCGTTGGAATTTCCGCGACTGAAATCCCGACATTCAAGTTCACCATTTCAGACCCGCGTCTCTGGAGCCAGTCAGTATCTGACAGATATTATTTCTCGCCGGCAATTCGGAAAGCTGACGGAACATATGCCTATGTCGGATATTTCTATTATCGATTCAGTGATAGCAGGTTGGCATTCAGCTTTGTTGGTGACAGCAACTGGTATGTATTTTCCGCCTCTGACACCGCCGAACTAGTCAGCTTTGACCCTGCAACAGGAGAAGTCAGTCTGAGTCCGGATTTATTCAACGCCGACACCAATTTAGCAACCGGAGCTGATATGGTTCTGGAATCAGGTGTCACCTACTACTGGGATATGTTTGGTAATTATTCGGGAAGCGCCAGTACAAATACTGCTTCATATTTCTATAAAGCAGGAACGAACTGCACTTCAAGGTCGTATGCCGATGTGTATCAGAATGGTCAGCAGACATTAAACGGCTGGTTCTCATTCACCGTTGAATGAAAGGGAGAAACACAATGAAAAGAATACCAGCAATAGTAGCAGTGTCCATGGCTCTGATCCTGACCATGGTGAGCTGCAATTTTTTCCCAAAGGCAACTGATTCAGGGACAGTTGGAAGCAAGCCAAAAATGGCTGCGTACACCATGTTTGAACCTCTGAATGAAGCCGAACTTGAGGCACACGCGGCTCTCGGCGAAGTCAACGCGGGATATGTCATAGCCAAAGTTGTCAAGGGATTTGACGAAAAGATTTTCTCACGATTCGGAGCGACAATTGCGGGACAGTTCGATCTTAATAATTATCGGTACTACCGGCTTTACAAGCCCGGAGCCGCTGTCAAGCTCGTTGCAGAACTGTCCAGAAGGAAAGGCGTCATCTACGCTCAGCATGAATTGGTATCGCAGCTGCCAGACAATGAAACATCCAATCCGGTACTGGAGAAAACTATTCCGGCAGGAAAAGGTGCCAGTGAAATCTACGCTGTTTTTGATGACCCCAAAACCTGGGGACGGTTCGGCCACTTTGAAACCACAAAAGCGCTGGATGCTTATAAAGCGTATGGGGTAGGTGACAATACCGTCTATGTTGTGGATATCGATACGGGCATCAATCGAACGCATGAAGATTTCAAACTGGATGATGGAAGCCAGATTGTTGAGTATGCGAAAAGCGCATTTAATTCTTCCGACGGCGGACATACCTTCACCTTTGTCGGTGATAAAAATCTGTTTGTTGATGTTCCGGAAGACGAAAACTGGGATGAAGAAGGCCACGGCACACACACTGCCGGCACGATTGCAGCGATTGGGAATAATGGCAAAGGCGTTGCCGGCGTGGCCTGGAAAAATGTAAAGCTGATTTCCTATAAATGCTTTTCGGATTCGGCAGTATCGGGCTCGGGTTCTGACTGGGCGGTTTACGGAGGTTTTGCAGATCTCATTGAATGGAAAACAACCAACAATATCACCCAGACAATCCCAGTCAACATGTCCTTGGGAAGCTCGTGGGCGGGATTCTTTGAACTCGACATGATAAATCAGGCACTTGCCAATGATATCATGGTCGTCGCTTCCATGGGAAACAGCGGATACAATGCTCCCCAATACCCGGCCGCCTACAATGGCGTTATGGCAATCGGCGCAACCAGGGCTGACGGTTCCAAAGTGCATTTCTCCACTTCGGGCAATTTTATTTCGGTTTCAGCGCCAGGCTATAATATCTATTCAACCTTTAATGAAAGCAATTCCAGCTATACTGACATGTCCGGAACTTCGATGGCCGCGCCATTCGCAACTGGCACTGTCGCCTACCTGCTCACCTTCAACCCCTCCCTCAAGCCTGACCAGCTGAGAACAATCATCGAATCAACCGCAATCGATTTGGGCGACACAGGCTGGGATGAAGATACCGGATATGGGCTGATCAATGTCAAAGCAGCCGTGGATAGGGTTAAAAACAACAATATCCCTGAAGCAGGCTCGGTGTATTCAACCAAAACGACAAAAATCTACGTCACCAACACCAACCAATACTATGATTCGGGAATCAGCGGCTATGAAAAAGCGGTTATCGGTCAGCCGGTCTATATCTATGACGCTGATGGCAAATATGTCTGTCTGGGACTGACCAATGGCACTGATGGTTCAGTCGAATTCAGAATGCTCAAGCCTGGCAGCTACACCGCAAGAACCAACTATCTGAATTCCATGCAGGAACATGCTTTCACCGTCAGCACAACAGAAGATACAACCTTTACACTATCATTTGACAAGGCAACTGTATTGATTCAGACGGTACCGAATCTTGAGACTGATCCATTTTATGACAGCTATGCCGACTCTGTCATCACCGTATACGATACAAGCGGCAATGTAATTGCCGGCCCTTATGATCATTTCTACCTCGATACGATTGTCGTTGCGGGTCTTGAGAGCGGTGAAACCTATATTGTCAGCATTACCCCATATGCCAGTACTATATACTGCTATGGTGAATACGGATTGAATATCGGGTTTGTGGCCAAAGACTCCGTGACAACCTCCAATGGCCGCGGACCTGGCGCTGATGATTCATTCGAGGACAATGATACATTCGGTACAGCAAAGGCAATCCTCTTCAATACTGACTATGGATTGTATCTTGGAGACCCAGATTATTTCTCGTTTACCATGCCGTAACAGAGTTTCTTGATCAAAGCGCGCCGGCAGTTGGCAGCGTTTTACGGGCGTTCGGCCATGCGCCGAACGCCTTTTTGTTTCCAAAACATACTCAAATTTTCATATACAATGAATTTTCCTCTTGCACCGCGCTATCCAGCTTGTTACTATCGGCAGTAACAAAAAGGAGCGCATATTTATGCAACAAAAAGAAAAATGCCAGCATAATGTTGCAGAAAAATCGAGCCAGACCAATAAGCACCAGAAACAGTGCGGCGAGGCAATTGGATTGTATAATCCCTCGCACGAGCATGACGCCTGCGGTATCGCCGTGCTTGCAGATCTGAAGAAGGGGCCGAGCCACCGCCTTGTGGCTGACGCCATCCAGGCGCTCGTCAATCTGGAGCATAGGGGAGCGACAGGAGGTGACGGAAAATCCGGCGATGGCGCGGGAATTCTCTGTCAGATTCCTGACAGCTTTTTCCGGCGGGTCATGGGGCTTGAGGATTTTGCGGGCGCTTCTGCTTCATCAGAAAGCTTTAAAGATGGTCTGCCCTATGGATTCGGCATGTTTTTTCTGCCCCGTGCTCCGCTTGAAGTGCTGCGTGCGAAAAAAATTGTTGAATCAGCGGCAGCATCCAGGCATTTTCAGGTGCTTGCCTGGCGGGATGTGCCTGTTTTGCCGCAAGTGCTCGGCGACAAGGCGCTGAGAACAATGCCGCGCATCTGCCAAGCGGTTTTCAGTCCCGAACCTGCGGTTTCCCCGGCAAATTCTCTTGAGCTGCGCCTTTTTCTATTGCGCAAATATATTGAAAAAGCCTCACGAGAGGCGGGCTTTTCCCCTGAAGAGTTCTATATTCCATCGCTGTCCTGCAAGACCATCGTCTACAAAGGCATGTTTGTGGCTTCGCAGTTTGCCAGCTTCTATCCCGATTTGAATGAAC
>CAZZJJ010000031.1:0-11627 GCA_964654405.1 uncultured Treponemataceae bacterium | reverse complement strand
TTGGAATTGTCATTGTTCTGCCGGATATGGGAATTTCAACGCCCTGGGCATATAAAAGGCTGGACCAGATGCGGCATTATTCAGATATTGGCATACATCCGGGCCATTTATTGGAAGCAAAGTTTACTATGAGAAAAATGTACTATGAAGCGCTGACCGATTGGGATTTCGTCAATGATTTTCACGAGATTGCTTTGGCGGATTTTCCAAATTTGATGGAAACTGCCGAAGCGCTCAAGGCGCAAGGCGCAATCCTTGTTTCGCTGACTGGGTCAGGCTCAGGTATCTTTGGAATATTTGAGAATGATGTAATTGCAGACCAGGCGGCAGCGTCGCTGAAAATACCGCAAACCCAAGGAATCATGCCTTTAAAACCGCTTGAAACAACTCTGGAACTAGGGTAATATCGAAGAAGTAACTGCTTACTACAAAGGAGCGTCCTTGCCATGGAAATAACGGACATCCGCATCCGCAAGGTTCCGACCGAGGGAAAACTGAAGGCTTATGTTACTGTAACGTTTGATGAGTGCTTTGTTGTGCACAATGTGAAGATCATCGAAGGAAAAAACGGAGTCTTCATTGCGATGCCCAGCAGAAGGACAAAAACCGGAGAGTACAAGGATATTGCTCATCCGATTTGTCCTGACTTCCGAACAAAGTTGCAGGAGCGAATCCTGACAGCGTACTCGACGGATGCAGGAAGCGACGATTCCGTGCCGGAGTTTGACTGAATCCCGCTCGTTTTGCAGTTTAATTACTCAAACATTGGGACGTCGGCAAGCGGTAAGCCCCCGGGTTTTGGTCCCGGTATTCGCAGGTTCGAATCCTGCCGTCCCAGGTAAGCCGTGAGGCCATTAATAAGGAGATTTTGATGGATCATTTCATTCTACAAGCGTTCAATCGTGAACTGACAACAAAAGGCGATATCAAAACGGCCAGAAAAGAAGGCCGAATTCCAGCAGTCGTCTATGGCGGCGGAATCAGCCCGAAAAACATTTTTATTCCCGCAAGCGAATATATCAAAGTACAGAAAAACCTTACTGAAAGCACAATCATTACCCTCGATATTGAAGGAACAAAAATCGATGCTTTCGTGAAAGAACATCAGAAAAGCGCGGTCGCCAAGGATTTGCTGCATATCGATTTCCTGGCTGTCCAGGCTGGCAAGAAAATTCATGCCCATGTTCCGCTTCATCTGGTTGGGACTCCAAAATCGGTTTTGGAAGGTGGTATCCTTGAGCATCTCGCCCATGAAATCGAAATTGAATGCGATCCTTCAATCCTGCCCGAGAAAATCGATATTGATGTTGCTGGGCTGGAGATAAATCATCCGATCCATATCCGTGATATTCCGGTTGAAAAGGGAATGAGAGTCCTCACCAATCCCGAAACGGTTGTTGCTATTGTCAAATACGCCAAACATGAAGAAGCTGCCCCAGCTGCCGCCGCTCCGGAAGCTGTTGCTGCAGCTGCTGAAGCCGCCCCGGCAGCAAAAGCGGAATAAGCCCGTCAGGGTTGAATGCCCTCCTGTATCGGCAGACAGAATATAATCATTATGAAAATCAGTTCTGAGGGCAATGAGTCTTCGGGACTGATTTTTTATTTATTGAAGGCATTAGCCAGCAATTGGGCTGGTGATTGGCGGCAGAAGGAATAGATTACCTATGCAAAGTTCCGGGAAGATATCCGGTCAGACCGCTGGCCAGTCTTCAATCGAAGACAGCATTGCAGGACTGCTGACCGCTCTAGTGCCAGAAAAAGAACCTGTCTTTGTGGCTTTTTCTGGAGGCCTGGATTCCCGTGTCCTTTTGGAGGTTCTCGTTCAGCTGGGGAAAAATCCACTCAGGGTCATCCATGTCAACCACAATATCCGACCCCGCGAAGAACTGGAAAAAGAACGTGAGCTTGTTATTGCCACATGCAAAAAACTGAAAGTCTCTCTGACAATCGCGAAAATACGTCCCGGACTGATCACTGGCTATGCCCGAAAAAAGAAATGCGGTGTTGAAGCAGCAGCCCGCCATTTTCGATATCTTGCTTTTAAAAAAACATGCAAGAGGTTCGGTTTTCGATATATTGTTACAGCGCACACGGCTGATGACCAGATGGAAACCCTGATTTATCGCATTTTTACGGGATCAAACCCTGAAAGCCTCGGCGGAATTCCTAAAAAGAGGGAAATGGGAAAAGAGATTTTTGTCGTGCGTCCCATGCTCACACTTCAGCGCAAGGATATTGAGCTATACGCCCGAGAGCGGCAGCTTGAGTATTCGGAGGATTCGACAAACAGCGGAACAGCTTATGTTAGAAACAGGATACGGCACTTTGCTATACCAGCCCTGGATAAAGCCCTTCCCGACTGGAGGAGCGGGCTTTTACGCTCTGCGGCGCAGATTCTGAAAATGGTAAAGCTTCAGAACAGGCAAGTCAGATCTGTGCTTCAAACCTGTCACAGGGATCTTGAGGAGAGAAGAATATCCATATCTTATGGACTCTTTTCTTCACAGCCGGAAGCTGTAAGGGGATTTGTTCTCAGGGACTGCCTGCAATGGGTTGCCTGCAAAAGGAACATTTCTGTGAGGGCTTGCGCGTCAGCGGTTGACGCTCTGGAAAAAGGCGCTGAACAGATTGTTTGCTGCGGCGTTGTCATCTCGCGCAGCAAGGACACAATAATTTTTCATCCAGAGAAGCAGTATCAAAAAATGGATGGTTATTGTTTTCTTTTTCATGAACCCAAGATAATTAGATATGGCGAGGCGCTTGTCGGTTTTTCGTGGGAAGCTGTACAGGAAAAATTCGATCATGAATCAGCTGATGATATGTACCTATACGAGGGATCTTTCAGTTTTCCGCTGATTATCCGAAGCAGAAAGGCTGGAGACGTAATAAAAACCGAAAAGGGCCATACCGCTATTGATGATATCCTGAAAAGTTGGCATATTCAAAAAGGTATGCGTGATATTGTGCCTGTCATTGAGGATCGTGACGGGATTGTCGCTGTCCTGCCTGCATTGCTTGGCAATACAGCATGCAGCCAAAAACGTTTCAGACCTTTTTCCATCAATGGAAATCCTGGGAAATTGCATATAATTCTGAAAGGAGTTTCATACATTCATGTTTGACAACAAAAATGAAAAAGAGCCGGGAAAGCCGGATCTGCCGCAGCAGCTGCCGCCGAGGGCCAATAAGGCTGCTTTCGCGGTATTTCTCTCTCTTGCCGTGCTTTTTGGAGCGCTTTTTCTGTTTAATGATAAATCAAGCTCGAAGGAAATTCCTTATTCGGCATTTATCTCCTATCTTGAACTGGGAGAAGTGGATTCCGTGCAGATTATCGACCAGAAAGATATAGAAGGAACCCTGAAAGGAAGTTCGGGTGTTCCAGTTCAATTCAAAACAACGATTCCTTATGTTGATCCGGAACTGCTGTCTCGGATGCGGGAAAAGAATATAAAAATTTCCGGCGCGGTCCGCGGTGCGAGTCCCCTGCAGATATTTTTCGAGCTGACACCCTGGTTCTTTGGTTTTTTCCTGATTTGGATCATGATGCGGCAGATGCAGGGCAACAATAAAGCCTTCAATTTCGGTAAAAGCAAAGCAAAGCGCTATATAGAGTCGGATAAAAAAATTACCTTTGCAGATGTCGCCGGCCAGAAAGAAGCCAAGTACGAATTGATGGAAGTCGTCGATTATCTGAAAAATCCGCAGAAATTCGCGAAGATGGGTGCCAAGATCCCCAAAGGCGTTCTTCTTGTCGGTATGCCGGGAACGGGCAAGACGCTGATCGCCAAGGCTACCGCGGGAGAAGCCGATGTTCCTTTCTTTCATATGTCCGGTTCCGATTTTGTGGAGATGTTTGTCGGTGTTGGAGCAAGCAGGGTTCGGGACCTATTTGAGCAGGGGAGGAAGAATGCACCGTGCATTCTGTTCATTGATGAGCTGGATGCGGTAGGAAGAACCAGAGGCGCCGGGTATGGCGGCGGCCACGACGAGCGTGAGCAGACCTTGAATCAGATGCTTGTCGAAATGGATGGCTTCGATACAAAAGATGGAGTCATTATTCTGGCAGCGACCAACAGACCAGATGTTCTTGATCCCGCTCTCCTGCGCCCAGGACGATTTGACCGGCAGGTTGTGGTAGCAATGCCTGATATTCAGGAGCGTGAAGCCATCCTAAAAATTCACATGAAAAAAATTCCAGTAGCGCAGGATGTTGATGTCATGAGGCTTGCAAAAGCTACTCCAGGAACTTCCGGTGCTGATCTCGCCAACCTAGTCAATGAAGCGGCGCTTTTCGCGATTCGGAAAAACAAGAACCAGGTAGAAATGGATGATTTTGAGGATGCCCGCGACAAAGTTCTCATGGGTGTTGCAAGAACCAGTCTGGTAATCGCTGAAGAAGAAAGACGGGCAACCGCGTATCATGAGGCCGGGCATGCCCTTTTGCATTATTTCCTGCCAAACGCTGACCCGTTCCATAAGGTAACAATTGTTCCAAGAGGCAGAGCGCTAGGGCTGACTCTCTCGCTTCCCGAGAAAGATACATATTCAAGATCCCGCGGCTGGCTGTTTGACAGGATTGTCATAACGTATGGCGGCTATGCTGCGGAGACTCTGGTATTCGGAGAAACTACAACCGGAACAGCACAGGATCTCAGGCAGGCGACAGATCTGGCGCGCAGGATGGTGTGCGAGTGGGGAATGGCTGAAACGATGGGTCCGATTGCCTATGGGCAGGAAGACGAGCCAATTTTCCTTGGAAAAGAAATAGCGCGCCATAAAGATTATTCGGAAGAGACCGCCAGGAAAATTGATGAAGCCATTCGTTCAATTCTTGACCAGGGAATGAACAAGGCGATGGAAATTTTAAAGCGCGAACGTGAAAAGCTTGAGGCGCTTGCGAAAGAACTAGTCTTGAAAGAGACACTTGAAGATGCCGAAATCAGACAGCTTCTTTCCTTATCCGCAGGCGATAATTCTATCTCATCGGAAGCATGACAATGAAAAAGCGGGACACCAGCACCGGAATATTGTGTCTTGAGGTGCTGGCGCTGCTTCTTACTCTCTTTTCATTGATGTTCTCATCATGTGCACATGGCATGGCTGTCATAACCAAGCCATACACCCCCACGGAGATGAATATCCAGAATCTTGCTGCCTTGGCAGCAGATAAACCGCTTGAATTTTTTCAAGCTTTTACGGCAATGGCCATGGAGCCTGAAAAAGCGCCTTTACTGGAAGAAAATCAAATAGCCCAGACTTTATCCAGCCAAGCTGCCATAAAGCTTGCCGAATCGTACAAACAGTCGAAAGCTGAACACGATTACAAAAACGCATTGAAATATTTCTATTCCTTGAAAGCAATTGCTGGAATGACAGATAAACGGCTCAATACAGCTGCATCTTTAGCGTCCGCGCTGATAACCAGCTCGGAACTCTTCGAACTGCTATCGGCGCAGGTTCAATCATTCCGAAACGCCAAACAGTATGCACCGGCTAAAAGCATCATGATCAGAGCCTTTAACCTTTTTCAGGAACATGAAACTGAATTTAACCAATCAGCAAAAAAAAATGCAATAGACCTCTTTCAGGAGTGGTCGGAATACGCCAACGCCAATAGCGACAAGAACACCTTGGCTTTACTCAGCAAGACAGATATGGTTTGGGATTTCAAAGACCCCGCATCTCCATTTTCGAAATTAGTATCAAGTGTAGTAACGGTCTATGTCGACAGAGGCATAAAGTTTCAGCAGGGAGCAGGCAGGCCTGACAGGGTTCTCGGTTCTGCATTCCAGATTGATCCTGCCGGCTATTATTTGACCAATTATCATGTAATTTCAAGCGAAGTGGATCCTGCCTATAACGGCTACTCAAAGCTTTCTATCCGTCCGTCAGACAATCCTGACGAGAGAATCCCTGCCAAGGTAATCGGCTGGAACAAAGAGATGGATCTTGCACTCCTGAAGAGTGTTGTAGCAGCGCCCTTTACCCTGCATCTGACTGAAAAAGCTGAAACTGAAAAAGGTCAGCAGGTCTTTGCCATCGGTTCTCCAATCGGACTTGAAAATACAATTACTTCCGGAATTATCAGCGCTGCGGGAAGGCGGCTGCTGACACGCGGAGATGTCATCCAAATCGACGCACCAGTCAATCCGGGCAATTCAGGCGGGCCTTTGGTGGATCGCTCCGGAAAAGTTTTAGGAATTGTTTTTGCTGGAATGAAGGATTATCAGGGCATCAACTTTGCACTGCCTTTGTCATGGATCAATATCTATATTCCGGGCTTGTTCTCTGGCGGATCTTTGGAAAACCCTGTTCTCGGTGTTCTGCTTGCCAGAAATCTTGATGGTTCCATGGATATTGTATACACCTTGCCGCAAAACCGGATGTTCAAGGCTGGAGACAGACTGATAATGGTGAACGGAGAAAAGCCGCAAGATATTTCTTCAGCGCAATACAAGATTGCGGGAATTCCTGCGGGGTCACTTGTTCGTGTTGATATCATGCGTGATGGAAAAAATTGGCAGGTTTTAAAAATAGCAGAATCATCTAAAACTATACCGCTTCAGGATGCAGCGAGACAGGATGATGTTGAAAATTTCATGGCTGGGTGCCTTGGAATAAAGCTTGAACATGTTTCAGGGCCGCGAGGGCCAGGAAGTTTGTATAAAGTTCTCCGAACCTGGCCGGGGCTAGCTGCGGATGAGGCGGGAATCCGTGAAGGCGATACTATAAAATTCATCAAAATGAGCATTGATCAACGAGAATTGCTAGCAGGTTTTGTAATCAGTGTAGTTTCACGCAGTACAGGCTATCTGGAAAGGAGTTTTCAGCTTACAGTCTCCCTGGAGAGCACAAGCCTGCTTTGAGTTTCTAGGCTTGACGGACAGCGAGGAAAAGACAATTATGTCAATGAAGTGTATTTGAAATGGAAGGACAACATGGCGGTCATTGGCATCGTCGAAGATGAAGCGCTCATTGCGCTCGACCTGAAAAAATGTCTCGAGAGGGCTGGCTATCGAATTGCCGGACCTTATTCAAACGCCGAGGCATTTCTTGATAGAGTGCGTTCGGGTTCCATGGATCTGGTTTTAATGGATATAACTATTCAAGGCCGGATTGATGGGATTGATGCGCTTAGAATGGCGAAGGAAGAATGCGGTCTATCCGGTATTTTTATAACTGCCCTTGCTGATGATGCCACACTGTCAAAGATCAAAGCTGCCAGCCCCCTTGGAATTCTGGTCAAACCTTTTTCAGAGCGCGAGCTTCTGAGCACCATTGATTTAGCATTATTCCGTGATGGTATGGAACGCAAATTGAAAGCAAGCGAACAGCGATATCGCAGTCTTTTCAGTGACAGCATATCCAGCCGATGCATTCTCGATGAACAGGGGTTCATCTTGGAAGCGAATAATGCTTTTAATCTACTATTTCAGGGGGCTGAAAAAGATTCTTTTCCAATATTTTTGAAAAAGCCTGAATCATGGGCTTTTATCAAGGAACGCTTGCAATCGCAGCCTCTAGTCCGGGCAATTGAACTAGAGATGATGGATAAGGCAGGCAGACCTCTGGCAATTTTGGGCTCCTTTTCTAAAATCGATATAGTTAGGCAATCAGAAGCAGGCATTGCCTGCGAACTGGTTGATATGACAGAATCAAAGCGGCTTCGCGAAGATCTATACCAAGCCCAGAAGATGGAAGCCATGGGACAGCTCGCTGGAGGCATAGCCCACGATTTCAATAATATACTTACCGCTGTAGTGGGTCATGCTGAAATGCTGAAAATCGATATCCATCAGGACAACCCTTCCTACGAGGACGTTTTGGGAATCATTGGAACTGTTGGCAGAGCAACCCAGGTTACCAGACAGCTTCTAGCGTTTTCCAGAAAGCAGCCATTCAGTCCGAAAAAGATTTCACTCAGCAGCCTTGTCATGGATTCACAGAAATTACTTAAAAGGCTCGCCGGTGAATCAATTCTTTTTTCTTTATACATAAGTGATGAAGAATTGCCCGTATATATCGATCCTGTGCAGCTGGATCAGGCGCTTATAAATCTGGTTGTCAACGCCCGCGACGCGCTTGAAGGGAAAGCGGATGGACGCATCAGTATTGTCGTGGGGAAAAGGGTACTGCCCGAAAGATTGATGATCCGCGGAAAACCCCTGGAAGCGGGTGCGTACGCAGCGATAGAAGTAACTGACAATGGCTCTGGAATCCCGCCGGAAGCTGCAGATCGTATCTTCGATCCATTTTTTACGACAAAAACATCAGGGAAGGGAACGGGGCTCGGGCTGGCGATTGTCGCATCCATTACAACCCTGGCAAAAGGCGCGGTTGACGTTCAGTCTTTATATGGGCAAGGCACAACCTTTACGCTTTTCTTTCCGCTTGTCCGTGAAAATGAGAACGAAGGCGTGGATAATTCTGCGTCAGACCAGGACACAAGTCAGAACCCATCAAAAACACTGCCTGTTTTTAGCGGCAACTTGCAAATTCTGATAGTCGATGATGATGAAAATCTTCTTGGTTTTCTTGCCCGTATTGTTAGCAAAGCTTCAGCAACCGTTTTTTCAGCGCGGAATGCAGGCGAGGCCTTGCTAATTCTTGAAACAAAAAAGATCGATCTTCTGGTTTCCGATATTTTTCTGCCGGGGATGGATGGCATCAAACTCTATGAACGGGTACGGCAAAAGCAGAATATCGCAGCAGTTTTCATGACGGGAAGATTGGATCATCAGATTGAGATCCCGTCAGGGACCGTGCTGCTGGAAAAACCATTTACACCGCAGGAGTTGCTGCAATCCATCGAACATCAGTGTAAAATCATCTCAAGTATTTCATCTTCAAGGTCATGATATTCTGTGGCATTGAACAGTCGTCGGTTTCGAGGCTTATCGAGAAAAAAGATTTTCAAAATACGGGCGGGGCGTGATGAAAGCAGGATGATTGTATCTGCGAGATAGAGGGCTTCCTTTATGTTGTGCGTAATGAAGACTGTTGTCCGTTTTTCTTCTTCCCATAACCGTGAAAAAAGATCCATCAATTCAATTTTGAGTTTCAAATCCACGCTGGAAAAAGATTCATCCAAAAGCAAAACATCTGAAGGGCAGGCAAATGCCCTCGCCAGTGAGAGCCGCCGCTTCATGCCGCCTGAAAGCGCGGCGGGTTTTCGCGTGCGGAATTTCTCCAACCCGGAATCAGCGAGAAATTGATGAATCCGCGATTTTTTAAGTGCCTCATCCTGAATGGCTGAAAGAGCAAAACGCATATTGTCTTCAACAGAAAGCCAGGGAAGCAAGCGAGGATCTTGAAAAGCGTATGAAAACCTTGCAGCGGCAAATTGGCCGATATTTCCTGAATCTGCTTTGACAATGCCAGACAGTATATTGAAAAGCGTTGTTTTTCCACAGCCAGATGGGCCGAGAACGGCAGTGACAGAAGCAGTTTCGAAGTCTTGGCTGATATCATCAAGAACATGGATTTCGCCGAATGATTTGCTGATATTTCTGATCTTATACTGGCTCATGATGGGTGCTCCAGCCACCGGCGGAAAAACTTTGGCTTGCGTAGCTGAGCAGGTATTCGCTCATGCCGCACAAAAGGACAGTAATGAAAACCCAGGCAAAAACCTCGGGAGTTTCCAGGGAAAGGCGCGCTTCCTGGAGTTTTGTCCCAAGCGCAAACTGCGGCTGGCTGATGACTTCACCGGCAACAACCACTTTCCAGCAGAGACCCAGGCTGTTTTTTGCGCCTGACAGAAAGTGACCAAGCGCGGAAGGCAATCTCAAGAGAAAAAACATCGGCGCTTTGGGGACTCTGAAAAGCTGAGCCATCTCAAGGAGGTCCTTGTCTGTCAGCCTGATACCGGTGTGCAGAGATGTGTGCATGACCGGATAGGCCATGAGAAAGGCAGAGATAACTGGAACCTGTGAGGAAGGCATCCAGAACATGAGAACGAGGATGAGCGCTAGCACTGGTGTCGCTCTGATTGCTGTCAGAAATGGTGAAAGAAAAAATTCGATAGATTCATGGAGTCCCGAGAGAATCCCTGTCAAAGATCCGATAACCAGCGAAAGCGTAAAAGCTTCAAGAACCCTGAGAAATGTTCCAGAAATTGCTTTAGCGAGCGCCGAAGAAGCGGAAAGCTTGCCAATGGCTTGCATAACATCAGCGAGGCGGGGCAGGATAAGGCTGGCGTTGACCACTTCGCTTGCGATTACCCAGATGAGGATCAACGCGGTGGCTCCTGCAAAGCCAAGCGCCAGTTTTTTCGCCTTTTTCATGCTGAACTATCGCTCCCACTGCGCTGAATAAGAATAATACCGTTGCCAGCGGCAGTCTCTTTGCGTCAGTTGAGATAAAAATCCTGATCTGGAAGCTTGCCGCCAATTGATGCTGGTTCAAAGGAAAGAAACAGCGAAAGCAGCGCTTCGATTGATTTTTTATCTGAAGCGGCGTCTTCATAGACATAATTCGATTTTGGAATAGCTGCTTCTGCAACCGCGGCCTTTAAGCCCAGATCAAGTTTTTCTACCAGGAGTGCGGTGCCTTTCGGATCTTCGACAGTTTTTTTGACGGAAGCTTCGAGCGACTGGAGAATTTTAGTCAGCAACTGCCTGTTTCCATCCGCAAGTTTTTTTGAAACAACAAATATGGACATCGGATAGGATTGCATTCCCGTATGTTTTTGCCATAGGCTGTCCAGGCTGATGGGGGAGAGGAGTTCCTTGCCGAGAAGGAGTGCCTGGGTTGCAAAGGGTTCAGGCAGTACTGCGTATTGAATTTTGCCTGATGCCAAAGCAGCTGCAATCTCCGGATAAGACAAATTGTAGACAGCAGTATAATCTTTTCCTGCTTCAAGACCATCCTTGCTTGTCAGGAATCGGAATAGATAATCCGGCGTAGCTTTCTGCCCCGCAATGGCAACGGATTTGCCGCGAAGGTCGCTGAGTGATTTTATCGCTGGATCATTGGTCAGGAATTTGACCATCCCATTGCCAACAACCGCCGCCGCTCTTAATGGAATACCTGCCGAATAAAGTTTTGCCGCAACATTGACCGGCAATACTCCCGCGTCGATTTCTCCCGATACCAACTTCGCGGTTACGATATCCGCGCTCCCCGCAATAAGAAACTCGATTTTCGCGCTGCCGGTTTCGGGCGGACTGCTGACGAACCATGCGCTGCTGACTCCTGATGGACCCTTTAATATGGAAATCCTCACCGTTTGGGGTCCCTGTGAGTTTGCCTGTGCCGACGCAAGCCCGCTGGATGCGACAAGCAGCACCCCAATGAGAATTTTTGCCGCGAGGCTCTTGAATAGGCTTTTCCGTATCATGAAAGTTCTCCTGATTGTTGTTCATTGGCGTGCGCCAGCAAAGCTTTGAGACGCTCAGGGGTAATCCGCACATGCAGGTTTTTTTCAAGCATGGGGATGACGAGTCCTTTTGGTCCGTCCTTAGCTCTGCGCACATGTTTGACCGGCGTGTAGTATATATCGCCATCAATGTTTTTCCTACCCTTGGAATAATAGAGAGCAAGCATTCCCGCATCGATAAGAACATCGAGCGGCACGCTTTTGCCACGCGGCACTTTAATAAAAACATAGGAGCCGGCGTAATCAC
>CAZZJJ010000030.1:0-11956 GCA_964654405.1 uncultured Treponemataceae bacterium | reverse complement strand
CTATGGAACCATTAAAGTTCAACATTGTCAGCGGCTTGTGGCTTCTCTTTGCCATCCCGGTCATCATCAACGCGCGAAAAGGCCTGAGCAGAAGCGAGGTTCGCGGTTCCAGGGCTTTCGGCTTCCTCAATCTTTCCATCGCTTGGTATCTGGTCTTTGCCGCTTTGGAACTCATGAGCAGAACCATCGAGCAAGTCTTGTTCTTCACCCATCTCGAATATCTCGCGCTCTGTGCTTTTCCCGTGGAAATACTGGCTTTTACCTTCGGTTTTCTGGATATTGAATTCAAGCTGAAAAAGCTGGTTTTATTTGCTGCCGGCGTATTTTCCTCCGCTGTTCTGCTGCTCCAGTGGACTACAGCCCGGCATAATCTTTTCTACGCAAACCCGCGGCTCATTCCTTATCAGGATCTTCTGGTCATCAAATTTGAAAAGGGACCGATCTATCTTCTGTGGGTCGTGGCGTTATTGATGGTCATAACATCCGCAGCGCTGCTGTTCATTCAAAGAACTTTTCATGCACGCGGTCTTGTTAAAAGGCAGCTTTTCATCATTTCCGTCGCGATGTGTCTTCCTCTGGCTGTTTCTCTTCTGTATGTTTTCCAAGTCTTGCCGATCCCTTTCGATTTCAATCTCTTTTCCTACATCCTGATTAGCATCCTCACATCCTATGCCCTGTTCAAGGCGAAAATGCTGGAGTTTGCGCCTGTCAGTGATGATAAGGTTTTTGAATTTTTACGAGAAGGCTGCATGATACTCGATGAACATCATACCATCATCAATATCAATAATGCGGCGATTGATCTGCTTCCCAATATCGGAGAAAAGCTGATAGGAAAGACCATACAGCAAGCTTTGCCAACTTGCGAAAATCTGATCGCTTCCCTCGTGAATGATGTTCCGGCTACAATCGAATGTGACGGATCGGTATTTGGGGGACCTGAACACTTGACCGTAAAAACCTCACCCATAAAGGCAAAAGCCAATCAGGTTCTAGGTTGGCTCATCACCATGGAAAATACCAATGAACGGTTCCAGCTGCTTGAAGAGCTTCAGCATTTCGCGACGCATGATGACTTGACGGGGCTTTGCAATCGCCGATTTTTCTTTGAGCAGGTGCGCAAACTGCTGGGCACTGATACGCCGCAAGTCCTCACATGCGCTTTTATTATGCTTGACATCGATGATTTCAAGACAATTAACGATTCGATGGGTCATCAAACAGGTGATGGTGTCTTGCAAGCTGTCAGTGTATGTATCAGCCAGACTATTACGCCGGATGCCCTGGCCTGCAGATTCGGAGGCGATGAATTTTTACTGTTCCTGCCTGGCTTGGATTTAAAGACCGCAATCGAAGAAGCGATTCAGCTCAGACAGGCAATTTCCGAAATGGATAGCAATAGAAACTCGGTCGCCAATATTACCGTCAGTATCGGGGTCGCCGCTGCCGCTCTCTATACCGCTGAAGATATCGATATGCTTATTTCCGCGGCTGACAAAGCCCTATACAAAGCGAAACGCGCAGGGAAAAATCAGGTGGCAAGCCAAGAAACCCTTGTCACGCAAACGCTTAAACCGCGGAACTAAAAACCTTCAGGCATTGCCTGCTGAATCATCAGAATCCATTGGGTCAAGCAATGGCGGCCGACTTCCTGTTACACCCGGATTGCGCATGACATCCCTCGGTTTGGAGCCCTGGGCCGGTCCGACAATGCCGCGCTCCTCCATAAGCTCAACCAGCCGAGCGGCGCGGTTGTAGCCGATTTTCAGACGGCGCTGAATGAAGGAAGCGCTCGCCTTTCCCTGCTGCAGCACAATTTCAAGCGCTTTTTCAAAAAGCGGATCACCGTCGCCGTCATCAAAAAGACCTGGCTCGGCATTTTCCTCTTCTTCATCATAAAAAATCTCATCATCGATATATTCCGGCTCGCCAAGCGTTTTGACATGCTCCACCGCGCGCTCCACCTCCTCCTCCGAAACAAAAGCACCCTGCATTCGAACCGGGAAAGGATCCTGAGCTCCCGAAAACAGCATGTCTCCGCGTCCGAGCAGTTTTTCAGCCCCGACCATGTCGATAATAATGCGGCTGTCAAACTTGCTTGCCACCATGAAGGCGATGCGAGAAGGGATGTTCGCCTTTATCAAGCCTGTAATGACATCGATGCTCGGCCGCTGAGTAGCGAGAACCAAGTGAATGCCCACCGCTCGGGACATGGCGGCAAGCCGTGCCAGCGTCGATTCAAGCTCTTTTCCGGTCTGTGCCATGAGGTCGGCAAATTCGTCAATAATAACAACAATATACGGCAGTTTTTCCTGTGCGAGCCCTTTATCCTTGATTTTCCGGTTGAAAGAACGAATGTCGCGAACGCCTGCTTTGTCGAGCATGGAATACCGGCGCTCCATCTCGCAGATACAGTACTGCAGAGCCTGAAATGCACGTTTGGACTCGGTAACGACGGGTGTCAGCAAGTGCGGAATATCGTTGTACAGTTTCAATTCGACTATTTTGGGATCGATCAGCAGAAGCTTGACTTCTTCCGGAGAGCGGCGGTACAGGACGGAAAGGATAATCGCATTGACGCAGACGGACTTTCCGGAGCCGGTCGCTCCGGCAATAAGAAGGTGCGGAGTCTGCGTCAGGTCGATAAACTGAACTTCACCGGCAATATCTTTGCCAAGCGCAACCGGAATTTCCATTTTGGCCGATTTGAATTGCTCATGCTCGATAATTTCGCGCAGAGAGACAATAGCGCGCCGGTCATTCGGCACTTCGATGCCAACCGCGTGCTTTCCGGGAATCGGCGCAACGATACGCACACTGGAAGCTGCCAGCCGCAGGGCGATATTGTCGGAAAGGTTGGTGATTTTAGAAATCTTGACTCCATGCGCGGGCAGAATTTCGAACATGGTAATAACCGGACCTTTTCGAATGCCGGTTACTTCAGCCTCAATATTGAACTCGGCAAGGGTTTCACGAAGCACTTCAGCATTCCGCCTGGTTTTTTCATCGATAATCCAGTACTGGCCGTCGGGATAAGTGTTGAGGATGCCATCGACAGGAACGGTATAGGGTTTCAGAGCTTTTCTCTCGAGTATTTTTTTAATGATGTCCTGTTTACGGCTGTCATCAGTACCTGCGGCATTGCTGTGCCCATCCGAAACTGTCTGGGGCGGCACCGAGGTAAATTCGATTTCTTTGCCATTGGCGTCAAGCTTCGTCTGAACCGGCCCGGCAGGTTCAGAAGCCGCTTTAGCGCTAAAACCGGGCGAACCTTCCTCAATAGTTTTCTGATTTCCGTTTTGCTGATTCAGCGATTTCATGTCTCCGACTGGTTTCAGGGCAGGCAAGTCGAAATCAAACGAGTTGGCAGCCAAGGCTTCCGCATCTCTGAGTTGTTTTTCAGCTTTGGTCCTTTTTCCCCGCCAGTCAGCGTACCATTGCTGAATACGCATTTTGGCGCGCAAAAAGAACGGCTCCTTTTTCTTCAGCGAGCCGGCTTTCCGTGCGAGAACATCGGATTTTGCCGCTGTTGCTCCCTTCGCTTTAGCATGTTCCTTGAGGTTCAACCATTCGTTGAGCTTGAAGTACCCAAGAGAAACCAGCACCAGAGAAAGAGCGAACAGAAAACCGACACCGGCATACAGCGAAGAAAGACCGACCGCGGCAAAAACAGGGTGGTTTTCAAAAAAAGCTCCCGGTTCGGTGGAAAGCCTTGCAAAGATGGTCAGAACCAGGAAGGGCAGCGCAGCGGCTCCAAGAAAATAGGTCAAGCGCGGATAAAATCCCGGAAGAACAATCAAAACAGCAGCACAGGCAAGCCAGAGGGGCAGAAAAAAGCCAGCCCAGGAAAACCGTATCAGAATCTGTTTCCCGGGTTCAGTAAAGACAGCCCAGCCCTGCGGCCATTTGAGAGCGAGAAAAAGCGAAAGAACAAGGTATGCGGCGGCAAGCGCCGTAAGAAGAGCAATCACTTTTGATGGCGAAGGCCAAAGAGACGTTTCGCGTTTCGATTTTGCGGATTTTCCATTCCCGCGATTCTGCCGCGAAGGGGGTGAGGCAACAACTACCGAGGCTTTCCCGGCATTGCCATGTGACTCGTCATCGGACCTTGCCATGCATGCTCCACTTTCAATGAGACCTGTTCCTTATAGTATCGGAACACTCATGGGCATTCTCAACCTTGGGGCGAAAAAATCTGCTATTCAGAGGAAAAGCAGTCCCGCGGCGCCCGCCAGGAGCAAATACGGCGCGAACCAATACAGTTTGCCGTTCTTGACTATTTTCATTAAAAATTTCAATGCAAGATAGCCTGAAAGGAAGGCGGTAACAAAGGCTAAAGCCAGATGAGCGGCGGAAACCTCAGCCATCATGGAACCTGCGTCTTTCAGCGTGAGCACCAAAGCTCCAAGAATGGCGGGGATGGACAGCAAAAAGGAAAACTCACCGGCTGCCTCGCGATCAAGACCAGAAAAAATGCCAGCTGATATCGTGATGCCTGAGCGGGAAATGCCCGAAAAGACCCCGGCTCCCTGCGCCACGCCGATTAACGCGGAGCGTCCAATGCCGATTGAGCCCAGCTTTCTTGCGCCTGGCTTGACAAAAAAGGTAAGCCCCAGAATGGCTGCGGTAATGAGCATGCGGACAGCGACAAACTTGATATTTTCATCACTGAAATACTTCTGAATCGCATAACCAAGGACGGCGGTAATCACCGTCGCGGCAAGCAAGGGAGGAATGACAGCGAGATTCTCCTGCGTGCCTTGGTCCTGCCCGTCACCAATCTGCAAACCGGCTCTGCCTTTCGATACAAACAGCCAGAACGCTTTGAGCATGCCCACAATTCGTTTCCAGAAGACAATAACAACCGCAAGAAGCGTTGCCATGTGCAAAATGACATCGAAAACAAGCGGCACCTGCTCCAGCCCCAGCACATTCTTGAAGAGTGCCAGATGCCCGCTGGATGAAATGGGCAAAAATTCCGCAAGGCCTTGAATAAGTCCAAGAATAATCGCTTTAACTGCGGTCATGCGTTCCCCTTTGCTGATTCCGCTCGCTCCGCTGATTTTTCCCGTTTGCGGTTCCTCAGCCAGAGAACGGCGTCAATCGAAACCATGGAAGCATTCAGCGCATACAGCCAGACTACGCCATCCGGCTTGTAGAGTATCTTGTTCAATATGCCAGAAATGTAGCCGACAATGACAATCACGAGAAAGGCGAAGCTTTTACCGCCTGTTTTGCCGGTTTTGAGTGATTTGGCGATTGAAAAAGGCCAGGCCGCGCCGAAACACAGCAGCATGATGATTTCAAAAATACTCATTGGTGTCACGAACCTTGTTGATGCCATTTTACCCAGTTGCCGGAAAAGGTCAACAGATTAAAAAAACAAGAAAGCTCATCTATACATGAAAGAGTTTGTCTGAGAGAGTAAAAAAGAAGGTTGCCCCTTTCTCCGGTTCAGCCTCGAACCAGATTCTGCCCCCATGTTTTATAACAATTCTTTGGACGACTGATAATCCTATTCCGATTCCGGGAAATTCAGCATCAGTATGGAGACGTTGAAATGGCATGAAGATTTTATCAGCATATTTCATATCAAATCCTGCTCCATTATCTTTTACAAAGAAAATCGGGGATTTTGAATCGCCAACCAAATCGGAACACCCGACCTCAATGACTGCCTTCTCCTTTTGTGAAGTATATTTTACAGCATTACCTAGAAGGTTTTGAAAAAGAATATATATCAAATCACGATCAGCCTTAATATATGGCATGCCTGGTTGTATATGAAATTCGACATATCGTTCTTTTATTGACTCTTCAAGCTCATTCACGGCATTATGAACAAGTTCCGAAATATTGAATTTCTCATATATCATTTCTTTGCTCGATAAACGAGATAATTTGAGTAAACTATCAATCAAGCTCGTCATTTTGTCTGCAGCATGACGAATTCTTTGTAGATAATGCTGGCTCTCTGATGTAAGCGTGCCTTCTGAAGACTGTGCAAGCAATTCGCTGTAACTTGTAACACTTCGAAGCGGAGAGCGAAGATCATGGGATGCTGAATAGGCAAAAGCTTCCATTTCCTTATAAGCAGCTTCAAGTTGAGCAGTTCTATCACGAACCCTTGCTTCCAGTTCTTCATTCATTGACTTGATCTGAAGCTCAGCTTCTTTCTGCTTGGTTATGTCAACCATTGTGGTAATGAAATATTGCGGTTCATTTTGGTCATCTCTGAAAATAGCTATACTGACATCAGCCCAAATCATGCTCCCATCTTTGCGAACATACCTCTGTTCAAATCGAGTACTGCTTATTTCTCCGCTCAAGAGTCTTTGCATAAGCAAATGCATGGGAACTGTTTGTTCAGCCGGAACTACTTCCTGCCAAGTCTTCCGTTTCAATTCTTCTTCAGAATAGCCAAGCATTTCGCAGAATTTTTTATTGGCAAAGATAGTACCATCAAGCCAAATTATCGATTTGCCAACATTCGCAGTATCAAAAATAATCTTAAATTTTTCTTCAGTTTTTCTTATCTCAAGGTTGAGTTCATGAACCCTTGCCTTTTGCCGTGACACATAAACCCATAACAGGCTGAGAGTAGTAAGAATTGCCAGCATAACAACAAAGAGAACATAAATAGCCAAAGATCGGATTTCAGAGAAAACTTCTTTGCTATCCAGTTTCGCAACCATTCTCCAGGTTGAATCCGGGACAGGAAGAATATATGAGAGGACCGGAACATATCGATAATCCATACCTTCAAAAAAACCATATATGCCAAAAGCTGCGCGGACCGCAGGAATTTGATTGTTTTCCAGGGGCAGCCTGAACTCGAGGGGACGGTTCTTTGAAAAACGAAGGGTATTCAAGAATACAACTGAATCACCTTCCCGTTCAACAAGCAAGGTTTCTGAAGATTTGGATGGAATCGGCCAGTATTGGAGCAAAGGATAGAGAACAACCGATACATCGATTTGGATAATAATGGCATGGTGCGGCAAAGATTTTTCCGAAAAAATCGGAACCATGATATCAATATGCGGATTTTCATTTATATTTGATACATGTAATTTGCCGACCGTGATACGATCTAATTGAAAAATATTTGATGCTAATTCCGAAAGCAAATCTTCGCTACTAGAAAATGCGGGGCTTTTCATACTGCTCCCAGTTATTACTTTTGCATGAGAATCTAAAAGGTAGATTGCATATATTTCCTCTCTCTTTTTCAGCTGTGACAATCTTTCTTTGAGTTTTAGTTGTATAGTTTTATTATTAGGCTCCTTGATCAGAATATTGGTAGATTCCATGAGTATTGGGTCTGCTGCGATCAACATGGCTTCCTGAACCAGCTGTTCCTTCCATTGTACAATCTGGTTGATTTTCAAACGTGCAATGGATTCAAGTTCAAGAACTTTGGCTTGCTTGATCCTTGCTATCTGTGATTGAAGAAAGAGGAAGCCAGCTAAGCAAAATAGAACAGAAACAAAAAAGGCAAAGGAAATTATCCGATGAGGTTTGATCTGAATATCCATGTGATCGATTTCTCCTGGTTTTCTTTTTTCCATATGAAAACTATACGTCATATTATCGAATTCAGCAAACTACTTTCCTTCTGTTATTTCGGAAAGTCTTTCCTGAATCCTCGGCTCTTTTTTCAAGAATACGTCATCCAATCATTGCTTAATTATCCATTTCGTTGTTATAGTATAAACTATTACAATTATCGGGTTTCCAGTCTGCGGGTAAGCAGTTGCAATATCTGGTTATGAAAGCAGTTGACCCGGAAGGAATTTTTATGGATATTCAGAAAGACAAGGTTGTCACGATCGATTACAGTCTCCGCGATGAGGCCGGCAAGCTTCTGGACTCTTCGGAAGGCGGAGAGTCGCTCATCTATCTGCACGGCAATGAAAATATCATTCCGGGGCTGGAGAAGCATCTTGAAGGAAAGAATCCCGGCGATTCCGTCACCTGCACAGTTCCCGCTGCGGAAGCGTACGGCGAGCGCGACGAAAGCCTCGTCTTCAAGGTTTCCCGGAAGGATTTTGGCGAAGGTGTCGAAGTGGCGCCTGGGATGCAGTTTGAAGCGCACGGCGAAGAAGGTGCGCAGATTGTCACGGTTGTCAATGTCACCGGTGATGAAGTTACCATCGATGCCAATCACCCGCTTGCTGGTGAGAATCTTCACTTCGATGTAAAAGTCCTCAACGTTCGTGACGCAACCGAAGAAGAGCTTGAGCACGGGCATGTTCATTTCGCCGGCGGCTGTTCAGACTGCGGTGATGGCTGTGATTGCGGCGACGAAGGTTGTGGCTGCGGCGATGACTGCGACTGCGAAGAATAAGCGCCGTCAATCCTGACTCCGCCGCTGAATCATTCAAACTAAAAGAACCGCGGTATCTGTCATGATTTCATGAGCCGCGGTTCTTTTTCAACTATGATGAAAATCTTAATCCGTCCCAAAATTCTCGATATCGCAGTTTTCCTCCTCAGTGTTCTCGCTGTCGTGTTCATTTCGATTTCAGTCTACGCAACACAAGGCAACGCCCTTTATGTCCACATTTCAGGCGCAACCGGCGAGTGGATAGAATCATTGGATAAGGATCAGGAATTGCAGATACCGGGACCGCTGGGAATTACCTATGTTCATATCGAAAATCACAGCGTCCGAATCGAAGATTCGCCGTGCGACAACAAGCTGTGCATTGCAATGGGTGCAATCGGCCAGGCAAACCAGTGGGTTGCCTGCCTGCCGAACAAGGTTTTTGTCAGAATTGAAAGCGGAGCACAAAAGGATGAAATCGATGCTGCAGCGTTCTGAACGGCGCTCCGAATTGCAGGTCAGCCATGCAGACCTCACTGCCCTCTTAGGCGCATTTTGCTTCATTCTTTCTGCCATCGAGTACATGCTTCCCAAGCCTCTGCCTTTCATGCGGCTTGGTATTGCCAACCTTCCAATTCTCCTTGCAGTGGACTTGCTCCCCTTCCCATGGTTTCTGACACTGGCAGTGGTCAAAGTGATTGGCATGAGCGTCATTTCGGGGACCTTGTTTTCGTTTGTAGCTTTATTCTCTCTGCTGGGAACTTTTTCAGCAGCGCTCGTCATGTGGGCGGCGCGGAAAGCCGGCGGGAGATGGATCACGCAGATAGGTGTTTCCATACTTGGGGCAATCACTTCCAACGCAATTCAGATTTTTGTCGCCCGCTATGTTGTTTTTGGCGAAGTTGCCTGGCTCATCGCGCCGCTTTTTATTCTGACCGGTTTGGTAACTGGCACGGCGCTTGGAATTTTCGCTGCTCATTTCGCAGAAACATCGCAGTGGTACGCCTACGCCTCAGGTGTTCACCAGGGAGACACCCCCCTCAGTGTTCCGGAAATTGGGGCGAAATCACTCAGCAGCTCCATGACAAGTCAGAAAAAGCAAAAGAAGGGAGAACAGCGGGCACAGCGGCGCCAGCGTTTTGAATCGATGTTCACTGCCTGGCAGCTGGCCCTGACAGGCGCGGCAGTAGCGCTCGTTTTTCTCTTTGAACGGCGGCTGGCCGTAAAAACCGCGCTCTTCATTTTTTTCATTCTTGCAACCTATCTTGCCGGCAAGCGCTTTTCTCTGCTGACGACACTGTTGGTTTCCGCAGGGATTATTTTGACGAACCTGCTGATTCCTTCGGGCAGGGTGCTGGCCAGATTAGGGCCGCTGGCTGTCACCGAATTTGCGCTGACTGAGGGTTTGCTGAAAGCCCTAACCTTTGAAGGACTCATGTTTCTTTCCAAAGCAAGCATCATGCCAGGCCTGACAGTTCCGGGAAAGCTGGGTTCCATCGTCAGTTCGGCATTTCTCTATTATGACAGAATTATCGAATACAAGGGGAAGGTTCGGCCCGCAACCTTGAGCAGCGATATCGATGCCATGATGTTCACGGTCTGGCGGCGGGAGCTTGGCGCGGACAGCACGCAGGCGCATGCGGCGGCGGCCGCATCTCCCGGCCACAAATCGCTCACCGGCACCGTCATCCTCATGCTCTGCGCCGTGCTTGCCCTTGTTTTCAGCATTCTGTTCTAAAAACAAAAGGGAATGAAAGAAAGCACATGCTTTCATCCATTCCCCGCCTCCTTGACAGCACTGCTTTCCGCCTGCCCCGGGATTTGGGAGCAAGGGAACCAGCAGTGCGGTTATTCTCTATCCTTTTACAACCACGTTCACCAGTTTATCGCGGACAACGATGACCTTAGCAATTTCCTTGCCGGCAATCCACTCCTGCACCTTGGGCAGAGCCATTGCCATGGCTTTGAGGCGTTCTTCGGCCGTACCTGCCTGTACCGCAAATCGCTCGCGGATCTTACCGTTGACCTGGACAACTATTTCTTTCTGATCATCGAGGGTCAGGGATTCCTCATATGTCGGCCAGCTTGCTTTGGACACCGATTCCTGATGCCCGAGCTTTTCCCAGAGTTCTTCGCCCAGATGCGGCGCGTAGGGCGCGAGGAGGAGGACAAAAGGCTCCCACAAGGCACGCGGCATTTTTTCGAGTTTTCCTGTTTCGTTCAGGAAAATCATCATTTGGGAAATTGCCGTGTTGAAGTTGAGTGTCGCGGTATCGGCGGTAACTTTCTTGATGGTCTTGTGCAGTATTTTCTTCTGCTCAAGCGAAAGTTCTTCTTCCGTCACAGGCTTTTCGGACATTGCCCAGGCCTTTTCCAGGAATCGGCTGACACCGATGAGACCCGCGGTAGCCCATGGCTTGGTCACTTCCAGCGGCCCCATGAACATTTCATACATCCGCATGGTATCGGCGCCATATTCCCGGATGATGTCGTCCGGATTTATAACATTGCCCCGGCTTTTGGACATTTTCTGGTTGTCTTCGCCGAGGATCATGCCTTGATTGACGAGCCGAATGAAGGGCTCATCGGTGTTCACTACACCGATATCGTAGAGCACTTTATGCCAGAATCGGCTGTACAGCAAATGGAGAACCGCATGCTCTGCGCCGCCGACATAGAGGTCAACCGGCATCCAATAATCGATTTTGGACTTATCGGCAAAGGCTTTATCGTTGTTCGGGTCAAGATAGCGAAGATAATACCAGCAGGAACCAGCCCACTGCGGCATGGTGTTGGTTTCACGGCGGGCCGGACCGCCGCATTTGGGACAGGTGGTGTTGACCCACTCAGGAATATTGGCAAGGGGTGACTCGCCGGTTCCAGTCGGAGCATAGCTTTTTACTTCGGGCAAGAGGAGCGGAAGGCTTTCTTCAGGCAGCGGCACGATACCGCAAGAGTCGCAGTGGACAACGGGAATCGGTTCGCCCCAGTAGCGCTGGCGGCTGAACAGCCAGTCCCTGAGCTTGTAGTTGATTGCCTTTTTGCCAATGCCGCGCGATTCGAGCCACTCTGTGATTTTTTTCTTGAATTCAGCGGTGGGAAGGCCGTTGAATTCGCCTGAATTGACGGCAAACCCTTCGCTCGCCGTGCATTGTGCTGGCTCATGGTCAAAGGGGTCTTCTTCTCCCGGCGCGGCGACAACCTGAATGATGGGCAGGCCGAAGGCCTTGGCAAAGTCCCAGTCGCGTTCGTCATGGGCGGGAACTGCCATGATGGCGCCCGTCCCGTAGGAAATGAGAACGTAATCGCTGATCCAAATGGGGATGCGGGCGCCGTTGACCGGGTTGATCGCGTAAGCGCCGGTAAAAACGCCGGTCTTTTCTTTCGCGAGGTCGGTGCGCTCAAGATCGCTCTTTCTGGCGGCTTCTTCGATATACGCCTCTACCGCAGGTTTCTGGCTGGCTGTGGTTATTTTTTGAACCAGCGGATGTTCAGGCGCGAGAACCATATAGGTTGCTCCAAAGAGGGTGTCGGGACGGGTGGTATAGATTTCCAGCGTGTCTTCATGGCCGTCGATGCCGAAAATCACCTCGGCGCCTTCGGAGCGGCCGATCCAGTTGCGCTGGC
>CAZZJJ010000029.1:0-12079 GCA_964654405.1 uncultured Treponemataceae bacterium | reverse complement strand
CCCGCCCCAACACCGAGTTTGTCATCAGCTTTGACCTCGATGTCATCAAAATTTATGAAGACTATGACCGGACGGAGCGCATCTATTGGGGTGCAGAAAAAGCCAAGGATGAGGATGTCAGAGCTCGGGAAACGCGCATCTACGAGCTGTCCCAGGTTTCCAAGGTTCCTTCTGCCATGCCCTACCAGGTTCCGTTCAGACATCTTTGCAACCTCCTTCTGATTCATCAGGGCGACATCGACAGGCTCATTTCCACCCTGCCGGCTCTCACTGACGAACAGGAAAAACTGATTCGACAAAGAGCCGTCTGCGCATGGTACTGGGTGCAGGAATGTGCACCAGAGGATTTCCGTTTCGCGGTAAGAGAACCCGGCGACAAAGCCGAGCTGACCGATGATGAAATCCGCGCCGTCAGGAGCCTCAGGGACACCGTCGTTGTCAGGCTTGAAACATTTGCTGATGAAAAAATGGTCGCCGAAGCGGTTTACAAGGCCGCAGAGCTTGCGGGAACCGATCCGAAACTACTCTTCCGGGCTTCCTATCAGGCGCTGATCGGCAAGGACCAAGGGCCTCGGCTCGCAGGATTTCTGGGCGCTATCGGCAAGGAAAAGGTGCTGGCCATTTTATCAGCGTATTAAAATTTAAGGTCGCAGCAAGAACACAACTTGGCCTTGAGTGCATAAAAAAAGCGTTGCCGCTGATTGGCAACGCTTTTTTCATTATTGGTGATGGATTTTCGAGCCTGGTGTCAGCGGTGTGCATACTCCCGTGCGAGCGCTTCGAACTCATCCGTCTGCCGTTCAAAGACACTGAGCGCTGATTTCCAGAATTCGGCTGATTCAATATCAAATCCTGCTTTTCTCGTTATAGCGACTGCTGAATCGGAACCAGTCTCCGCCAGAAGCTGTGTGTAAGCGCGGGCAAACGAAGGCCCTTCGGTTCTGAACTTTTCATAAAGGCCTAGCCCGAAAAGCTGTCCGAAGGCGTATGGAAAATTATAGAAGGACAGTGTCGGAATGTAGTAATGACCTTTGACAGCCCACATGTAAGGGTGCCTCTTTTCGCGGTCAAGGCCATCACCGTAGGTTTTTTCCTGCGCGTCCAGCATAAAGGAGCACAGCTGTTCAGGGCTCAGCTCGCCCGCTTTTCTCGCTTCAAAAACAGCCTTTTCAAAATAGAATCGAGAAAGAATATCAACAATGACCTGACATCCATCCTGGAGATGCATTTCGACAAGCGCCATTTTTTCAGCAGGCCCCGCCTTCGCCAAAGCTGCTTCTGAAACAACTGTTTCTGCAAAAATAGAAGCTGTCTCGGCAAGAGTCATCGGGTATTGCGCCAAAGCGTTCGGCACGTTCTTGATGCAGTCCGCATGCCAGGCGTGACCGAGTTCGTGCGCAACGGTACCGACCGCGGAAAAACTGCCGTCAAAGTTGCACAGGACACGGGGCTCCTTGGCAAGCGGGAAATTCGTGCAATATGCGCCGCCAACCTTCCCTTCGCGAGGTTCGGCGTCAATCCAACTATTCTGAAAAGCTTTGCGGGCAAATGCACCCATCGCAGGATCGAATGAGCCAAAAGTTCCTGCAATGAACTCCCGCGCCTCATCCCAGCTGAATTCCGGCAGTCTGGCGGTCTTAGCCTCGACCGGAGCGAAAATATCGTAAAATGCGAGCGACGAAAGTCCGAGAGCCTGCGCCTTTGCCTTGAGATAGCGGCGCCACATGGGCAGCGACTGCTCCATGGCGGTAATGAGCGCTTCAAGCGTCGCGGCCGTAATCCTCGCCTGTGCCATGGATTTTTCCAGAGCGTCTTTCCAGCCTCGTCGCTGATTCAGGCTGTTTACCGTACCTTTGACACCATTGAGCGCGGCTGCAAGCGGAATTTCGACTGATTTCCACACATCCAGTTCCAGCCGGTAAGCCTTTTCTCTGATTGCCCTATCAGGGCTGTAGGCAAGGTTGCGAAGCTGAACTACGGTTTTGCGCTCGCCGGTTTCGCTGTCCCAGAGCGAACTTGCATTAGAACTGACCGATTCCTGAAGGCGAGACCATGCATCCGCCCCGCTCCTCGACAGATCTTCGGCCAGATCCTCAAGCTCGGGAGCCATCTGGTGGGCTTGAAAGAAAAGCTCTTCCCGCACATGGAAAGCATATGGCTTGATATCGGCATCGGTGTCAGCGAGCCGCTCTACAGCTGATTTCCGCGCAGCAAGCGCGTTTCTGAAAAACACCTGAGCCTGCTTCGCGGGAAGCAAAAGCTCGTCGATGCTGTTTAATTCGGACATGGCCCGTTCATCGCGGGTCGCCGTGCTGAAGCGGGCGTAGGTATAGGCAGAAAGCGTTTCGGCCAAATCAGCAAGTTCGTCATTGAGCGAAAGCGCTTTGAGAAGCCAGGCTTTGGTGTCTTCCAACGCTCCGACTGTAAGGCTTTCCCGATAAAATTTCAGGAGCGTTTCGGCGAGTTCTGCGGCCCGCTTTTTTGCTTGCTTGTACTTTTCCGAATCAAAATCGGGAAAGACTGATTCAAGATTCCAATGAGGCAGGTTTTTAGATCCAGTCATTATTTCCATCCTTCCAGCCGATCAATTCATCCGGCTTGAAAAACAAGTGTATTTCCCGCTGCGCTGATTCCACGGAATCCGAAGCGTGAATGATATTCAATCCTGTATGCATTGCGTAATCCCCGCGGAGCGTGCCGGGAAAGGCCTCTTCCGCCTTTGTCGAGCCGCACAGAAGCCTCAGCATTTTTACCGCGCAATCGCCTTCCAAAACCATGGCAATGACAGGTCCTGAGGTTATATAGGAGATGAGCTCATTAAAAAATGCCTTTCCTTCATGTTCTTTGTAATGCTGTCGTGCCAGCTCCGGCGTAATCTGAATCAATTTCATGCCAATGATGTCAAAGCCCTTCCGCTCGATTCTTGAAATAATCTCGCCAGCAATGCGGCGGGCAAGCACGCCGGGTTTCAACATGGTAAAGGTCCGTTCAATTGCCATACTACCTCCATTGCTCCAGTGTAGCACTCACCCGAGAAAACAGCTACAGAAAACATTGCGAAGTCTGATGATTGTATTCGAACGCAAATTCCGGCATACTGCTTGTACGAAATGAATATCGAATTTCATTATTACAGTCTGTACTTTCTCTGCAGGAACGCAGGATTTCAGGAGAAGGAAGCAGAAATCATCTCCATTGCAAGCCAGCTGGTAGATGAATGCGTCGCCCCATGGAAGATTACTGGCGAAAGCCGCTTCCCTTTTACCGAAGTTACTCAGAACTACAGTTTTTGGGATGAGAATATCAGCACGAATATTTACATCCCCTTTCACTTTATCCCAGGATTAGCCGAAAACGCCGCAAAGCTCCGGCTGGATAAAAAGAAAGGAAAAAATGTAGTCACGCCTGATTCTCCCCTCGCGCGTGATATATTGATAACTGCTTTAAAAACAGGGAATCTGTTCCGAATCGGAATTGCTCTGCATGCATACGCTGACACCTGGGCTCACCAGAATTTTTCAGCCCATAACGATGAAGTAAATGCATTCCCCGGCACTGCCCTGCTGCCGGCTGTCGGCCACTTGCACGCGCTGAAAAAGCCTGATGTACCGCCCCTGGTCTGGACAGATCAGCGGCTGAAAGCGGAGTGCCGTAGCATTGAAAATGCAGTCCGCTTTAAAAGAGCAGCCGGGATGATATACCGATTTCTTTGCACTTTTAAACGACGGGAGTTCAAAGATGAATCCCTGGTAACGGGAGCGCTGGAGGAAATCTGGCAGCAGCAATCCGAAACGAGTGACGGAAGCGCAAGAATTTCGGATTACATTGTGGATTTGGACGTTCCGCCATATGTTCCAGAAGCGTGGGTCAGAGCCTGCGGCGGCATTCCTTCCGAAGATGCCGGGCAAAGTGCTTCACCGCTGCTCATGTCCAATGGATATGACAAAGCTGTCTGGGTCAAGGCTGCAGTCCGACAGACTGAGATGTTTTCGGGCAGGGCGCGGGGAATCATCCCGATGGGAACCTATAAAGGTTCTCTGTTTGAAAGCTGGAACGAGGCAGTCCGGGCTCATCGAGCATACGTGCTCGCTCATCCCGGATTGAGCCGAAACTGATATGTCTGCAAGGAGCCAAGTTGGAATTCATGAAGAAACCTAAAATAATGCGAGAGAATTTTATCACTGTGTTCGCAGCAGGAATGCTTCTCCTGCTTTCCGCCTGCGCGACTGTACCCCGTGAGATTTTTACTGCCAATCCGGCTTCGTATTTTAACGAAAAACCGCAGGCTTATATCCAGATGTCCCGAACAGCCATGCAGGAACTGATTCTGTCCATGGATCAGGAGACGCTTGACAGGCTTGCCCGCTCGGTTCCGGCAAGCCAGAATAAAAGCCCAATGGAAGACACCGGAACGGTGGACAAGAACATGCTGAGGTCATTCCTTTCACGGACATCAAGGCTTGGCGTCGGCATTGCCGGTTATGACACGGCAAACCCGAGAATTGAGGCTATTCTGCTTGGCGATTTTCCGGTCTATTCTGTGCGTCTTGCGATGGTTACGAATAATGAATGGCGAAAAATCGACAACTATCAGTATCGCTCAACGCGGTACCCGCTTTACATCCAGATTGTCGACAATGGTATTGTAAGGTTCACAACATATTCGAATTATGAAAAGGCTATTCCTTCTGCTCCGTCAATTATTCCCGGACGCTTTTCTGAATCGCACAACGCTGATATCGCCTTCTACATCTCAGAACCAAGGGCATTTCTCAGCAGAATGATACCATTGGAAGCCGCTGCACTTCCCATAGATTCTCTACTGATCACAGCGAGAAAACCTGAAGGTTCCGAGGAACCGTTTTATGATCTCGATTTTTCCATCATCATGAAAGATGAAGCTACTGCCCGAGCCTATCGCCCCATAGCCCGATTTTTCTGGCTGGCTCTTGTGGACAAGCTTCTCGGGCCTGACAGCAGTGCGAAAACGTCCAGTCTCAATCTTGAAAAGGATGTTTATTCAGCCAAAGGCATCAGGATTTCTTCAGATGATATCAGAGCGCTCCTGTTAGATGCGACCATGGGTCCTCAGGGATAAGTCTTTTTTACCCTTTCACTGGCTGACTTTTTTCTGATAGACCTGGCTCGATTTCGGCAGGGGCTTGGCCTTGGCGAGCGCTTCTAGAAGTTCGAAAAGCTCGGTGGGTATCGGGTAATTTGGGTTCGTGAATGAATCATAATTCTCTTCAACGGTCGCGACTTTTTTCAGCATGTAATTCATGCCGGGAATGACTCTGGCGACAGCGTTGGGCCGCAATGTCATTAAAAGCTGGAACTCATCCTCAGGCACCTGCTCATCCATCTCTCCTCGGACAAGAATCAGAGGAGCTTTGATAGCGGCGATTTCCCGCGCAGGGTCCATGGAAAGCCAGGACTCGAGCCATTCTCGTTTCTGCGGTGAAAAAAAATCACGCAAGGTTTCTGAAGGTTCTTTATAGGACGAACCCTCAAGCAGAGCTTGGACTATGCCTTCAGCTTCCTGTCGCAGAGTCTCATCGAGCTCTGAAAGATTATCCCGGAGGATATCGAGCGGTTTTTTGCCTGATGCGTCCAGCACGGCAAAACCATCAACAAGAATACCCTGGCGACTAGCTTTATTGATCGCAAGCGCTGATATCCAGGCCCCTTCGTTCATGGCGGCGACAATAAGCCGTGAAACTCCGACTTCTTTCTGCAATTTTTCGAGAATGGCGACAAGATCCGATGCGTGACGGGTAAAGCTGACCTTTTGTTCATGGGACTCATATCGGTATGCCTGCCCTGAGCCGCGTTTGTCATACCGAAAACTGGCGATGCCCCAGTCGGCTAGTCCCTCCGCAAGAAGCTTCAAAACATTTGTCTTTCCCGGCACATTGTAATTGTTGCCGTCACGGTCAGTCGGGCCTGATCCCGCGACCAGGACAACAAGCGGGATGTAGGTGTTTCCGCCATGCGGTCGTGTTAAAACTCCCGGGAGCGACACATCGCCGCAGAACACCTCAAGCGCTGTTTCTGTTGGGGCAGCTTCTGCTGTTGTCTTTTTCAATATGAATGTGCCTCTCCAGGCAGGCGACTGTACGATACCGACAATTGTCTGATTTTGTCCCTGCGAACTGAAAGACCCTGAAAATACCATATCCTGTCCGGGTCCGAACGCATCCAGAACAAAACGGATCCTTTTTGCCGACCAGCTGATATCATCGAGCGGATAGCCAAACATGGATTGGTCGGGAATATCCAGTAACGCGCCTCTATCCATCTCAAGGATTTTGAGTGACATGGAAGCTGAAAAAGCACTGCCTGGTCCAGTCTGCACCCCAGAGCCGGCGCTGCTTCCCTGAAAGCCATTGAGCGCTGAAGAACCCTGCCCTTGCGCAGAAGCAGCTGAACCAGCTACATTCCGGATGCTCATGGTTCCCGTCCACAGCCCTGGAGTAATCCCTTCCTGCTGATCAAGCGCGAAACCTGCGAGCGGCAGATCACTTAAAGCTGCGGGAGAGCGGCTGGTCTGGGCAGACAGCCATGGGTTTGAAAGCGCAATAATTCCCAGCAACAGCAGGATTGCCTTAGCCATGAAAAGCTTCCGCCTACCCCTTTATCGCTTTGACAAATATTTGGTACACATCATCGGGTTTGCCGGCTCCGTCAATGGTAACCAGAAGATTGCGCTCCCCGTACCACTGAATCAGAGGCTCGGTCAGAGAGCGATAGGCTTCCAGCCTTGTTTTTATAGCTGATTCCTGATCATCGGAACGAATATGCAGCTCTCCGCCGCAAGCATCGCAGATTCCTTCTTTTTTCGGCGGCAATGTGACGATATGGTAAATTTTCCCGCAGGATTTGCAAACACGTCTTCCGGTTAGCCTGAAAAGGATAATGCTGTCTTCAACATCGAAGTTTACAACCTCTTCGACCGGACTGAATTGCTGAAGCGCCTCCGCTTGCGGAATCGTGCGCGGAAATCCGTCCAATATCCATCCATTTTCAACATCCGGCTGTGTGAGTCTTTCCCGGACAAGGGCAATGGTCAGATCATCCGGCACCAGCCTGCCTTCAGCGAGGATTTCTTTGACTTTTTTGCCAAGCTCAGTTTCCTTTTTTATCGCTGCTCTGAATAGATCGCCCGTTGAAATATGCGGAATTGCCAGATGTTCGGAAGCCATTGCCGCAAGAGTGCCCTTACCAGCTCCCGGCGGGCCGAGAAATACCATTTTCATCGTCGTGCTCCTTGGAAGCACAGAATACTGGTTTTTCTTCGGGAGGTAAACAGGGCCTGTGCTCCATGATAATTTAGATTTCCCAGGGATGGGGGTTTGGCTGCAAAGAATCTTTTCCAGAAGTATCAGCGGACCATGCCTGGCTCATTTTATACCGGAACAGAATTTCCAGCTTGTCCTTGATTGCCGGGGTCGGCAATACAAGCGTCAGATGCCTGTTTTTTCTAAAATCGGTGCTGGATGGAGACGCGGTTATGGTATTGTCGAGAATGACCTCAATATTGTGCCTTCTGATCATAGCAAGCCAGGGCGCAAGACTCCCTTTTTTTGCCCGTCTCGCAATATAGATTCGATGGCGGTAGTCTACGCCCGAACGAGAAGCCTGCTGCCTCCAGACTGCCAGATCCTTTTCTAGAAACTCGGCTGCAAGCGGCAGAACATCGCTCCCGATCAAATGGGTCAATTCCAGTTTCATCCCAGCGTGAAGAGCGATGAACCGCCTGACAATTTCTATGGTATCGGCTCCACTCCCAATATCCAGCGGCAGTATGAAGGGCTCAAAAAGGTCGGCAAGCTGGAGTCTCGCAATCTGGTATCGGAAAGCATAATCAGTTTTATCTGGTTTATAAAAACTTCCTGGATCTTCAGGAACCACAATGACCATGTCTGATTGGGTCGTCGGCCAGGCAAGGTAACGAAGCGCGATGGAAAGATGCGTCATCTGGAAGGGATCAAAACTGCCTATATAGATAGCTATACGAGCGATTCCATCAGGATAGCGAAGTATTTTTGGGTAGGAACGAATATCAAGCGGATGAAGCAGCCCCCTTTCGGTCTTTAAATTAATGGCCGCGAGCGCATTCAGGATAACGTTTTCATGGTACCGGTAATCTTGCAAATCAGCCTGTCCTAGATAGCCGTAATGGGGAAGCGCGTCGAATATTTTTTTCAGGCGGTTTGCGAGAGCGTCTACTTTTGGGTTGCTGAAATGCTGGGGCCATTGAGTGAGTTTATTTTTCTTGCTTCCGGAATCGGTGGGGTTGCCCGCCTTCATAGCTTCAGTATTTACCATATTTTAGAATTTTGCAACAATATTTATTTAAATTTATTCGATAATTATTTATCTAAAAAATTTATACACAAACAATATTCAAAAAACATAATATTAAACTCTATTTTTATCTATAATTATATATTGACATATTGGAGAATCGGTGCATACTAGTTTTAAACACACCATCGGCAGGCAGCATATACGGCAATTCTGCAGTTTGGCACAAGGAGGCAACATGCCAGCGACAGCAGTCAATTCGCCCGACTCCGACATCTCCTCCATTATCGCGGGAAACCGGGGTAAACCGGGCAGTCTTCTTAGGATTCTGGAACAGGTGCAGGAACACGATCCCAAACATTACTTGTCTGAAACCTCGCTTAGGACCGTGGCACAGGAGTTGGATCTCCCTTTGTCGCACGTTTATTCCGTTGCGACCTTCTATTCATTTTTCAGCCTGAAACCGCAAGGCAAGCATTCGATCGTCGTATGCCGGGGGACGGCATGCCACACGAGGGGTTCACTCACCTTGCTCAATGAAGCGCTGGAGCAGCTCGGCATACATGGTTTCAAGGAAGAAGAAGAAAACTCGGCCACAAGCCTGGATGGCTTCGCGACCGTAAGAACCGTAGCGTGTTTCGGTCAATGTGCGCTCGCTCCGGTAGTCCAGATAGACGGCGTTGTTAAATCTCGGATGACAATCGGCAAACTGGTCGGGATTCTTCAGAAAATGAAGAAGGAGGGCTGAGAATGGCAGTAACCATAGATTTGGGAGCCTTGAGAAAAGAAGGCATGACACATCTCATCCGTTCCACACCATGGATTTCTGTCGGTCTGGGAACCTGCGGCATCGGCAATGGCGCTCAGGAAGTTTTCGACACGCTGCAAAATGAAGCAATAAAGCAAAAATCGGATATTCTCGTTCGTAGAGTTGGCTGTTTCGGATTCTGCTCCGCAGAGCCGATCGTCATGACCTATAGACCGGGAAAGCCGCTCCTCATGTTTTCGGATGTGACCCCCTCAAAAGCACTCGCGATTTTTAAATCGCTGAATGATGATGAGCAATACGGCAAGGCGGCTAAACTGGCGGAAGCGCGCATAGAATCATGGGATTTCAGAACCAGCACGCTCAACTTCGGCAGCGACTACAGCTTTGTGCCGACATGGAAGGAACTTTCTTTCTTCAAAGGGCAGGAAAAACTCGTGCTCAGGAATAGCGGCCTCATAGATCCTGAGGATATCGGCGACTACCTTGCAGTCGGAGGATATTCCCCGCTTATAAAAGCCATTACGACAATGTCTCCCGACGCGGTCATCGAGGAAGTAAAAAAGGCGGGCTTGCGGGGCCGGGGCGGCGCCGGATTCCCCACCTGGAAAAAATGGCGGATCATGCGGGACAATGTCCTTGCCAACCCGGGGCTGGCATATGCCATCTGCAACGCAGATGAGGGCGACCCCGGCGCTTATATGAACCGCAATGAAATCGAATCTGATCCCCATATGCTCGTGGAAGGCATGATAACCGGCGCTTACGCAATGGGTGCTACGCATGGCATCGTGTATGTCCGCGCAGAATATCCGCTAGCGGTAAAACGGCTCGAAAACGCCCTGAGCCAAGCCAGGAAAGCAGGGCTTCTCGGAAAAAACATTCTCGGCACCAAATTCAGCTTTGATGTCGAAATCGTAACCGGTGCAGGCGCTTTTGTCTGCGGAGAGGAAACTGCGCTCATTGCCTCAATTGAAGGGAAGCCGGGGCGGGCAACACCGCGGCCGCCCTTCCCTGCCCAGAAAGGTCTGTACGGCAGGCCAACGACTATCAACAATGTCGAAACTTGGTGCAATGTCCCGGTCATCATCGGACGAGGCGGCGAATATTTTGCTGGCTTCGGTACGCCAACCAGCACCGGAACAAAAGTATTCTCCTTTGTCGGCAAAGTCAGGAACACTGGCCTTGTGGAACTTCCGCTCGGGACCACCCTTGAATCGGCAGTCTACGGAATTTGTGAAGGCATGGGGCCGACAAAGAAAATCAAGGGTCTTCAATCGGGCGGGCCTTCGGGCGGCTGTATTCCAGCTTCGCTTTTCAAAACCCCCATCGACTATGAGCACCTGACAGAGCTCGGCGCGATCATGGGTTCCGGCGGCATGGTCGTCATGGATCAGGACAACTGCATGGTGGATGTAGCCAGATATTTTACCGGCTTCGCGGCGAGCGAATCCTGCGGGAAATGCACGCCCTGCCGGGAAGGCACATCCCAGATGCTGAACATCCTCCAAGGCATCGCGGATGGAGAAGCCAGCGAAAAGGATCTGGATATCCTGGAAAGCCTGGCGCTTTCCATCAAGGATTCAGCCCTGTGCGGGCTCGGACAAACATCAGCGAACCCTGTTCTTACCACACTGAAATATTTCAGAGATGAGTATATTGAACATATCAAGGCTAAGCGGTGCAATGCGGGTATCTGCGAAAATCTTTATGTCGCGTTGTGCGAATCATCCTGCCCCCTCCATATGAATATTCCTGGATACCTTCAGCTTCTCAAAGAAAATCGAATCGAAGATGCTTTCGAGCTGACACTGCGGGACAACCCGCTTCCAGGCTCGCTTGGCCGAATCTGCCATTTCCACTGCAGAATGCGATGCCGCCGCGACATGCTCGATGAACCGGTATCACAGGGAGAAATCCACCGCTACCTTGCCGACACCATGTATAAAATGGGACGGGAAAAGGCGATCTACAATCGGCTTATCCGGGAAAAACTTCCTTCAACAGGTAAGAAAATAACAATCATCGGAGCCGGTCCTGCAGGGCTTTCAGCGGCATTCTGGCTCACACGCCTGGGCCATGAAGTCACCATCTATGACGCGACCTCCGAGGCAGGGGGAATCCTCAGATGGGGCATTCCCGCATATCGGCTTCCCAAGGATATTCTCAAGAAGGAAATCGCCTTTATCCAGAAACTGGGAACCCGTTTCATTTTCAATACGAAAATCGATTCGCCAACCCAATGGAAGGGTCTTGCGGAAAGTTCCGACATTTTGCTGCTTGCCGCCGGTGCAAGCGCAGAGCAGAAAATGGGAGTGCCCGGCGAAGATGTTGCGGGAGTCATAGGAGCTACCGAGTTCCTAAGCCAGGTAAGCAGCGGCGCAAAACCGAAAATCGGCAGCGAAGTGCTGGTTATCGGCGGCGGAAATTCAGCGATCGACGCGGCCCGCTCCGCCCTGAGACTGGGGGCTCATGTCACCCTCGTTTATCGGCGGTCCTGCAACGACATGCCCGCTAACAAGGAAGAGCTGAAAGGTGCTCTCGATGAAGGCGTTTCGCATCTTTGTTTCGCTTCCCCTGTGGAAGTTCTCACCAAGGAAAAGAAAGGCGAACCACGTGTTCGGGCATTGAAAATCCAGCGCATGAAATCCGGACCGGTCGACAGTTCCGGTAGACCCAAACCAATTCCAACCGATGAATTTATCGAAATTCCCTGCGATTCCATCATCGTCGCTATCGGCGAAAAAGTGCTGATATCAGGACTGGAAGCCATCGGAGTAACCGCAGGGCGTGATGGCAGGGTCAAAGTGAATCCCTTCTCGCTCCGCACAGAAAACCCGAAAATTTTCGCATGCGGCGACGCAGTCATGGGGCCGGCTACAGCAGCCGAAGCCATGGGGCAGGCTCGGACAGCAGTCGAACAGATTGATGAAATGCTGACCGGAGAAAAGCGCTTTGCCAAACTGTTCCGCTCCTTCGATTATAAGATGGAGGTACCCCTCAAAA
>CAZZJJ010000028.1:0-12185 GCA_964654405.1 uncultured Treponemataceae bacterium | reverse complement strand
CGTTCCCATTCCGAACACGGAAGTTAAGCCCTCCAACGCCGATGGTACTGCCTTACGGTGGGAGAGTAGGTCGTCGCCAGGCTTTTTTTTATCTTGATGATTCAACTCAGCAAAACTTTTCTTCTGATTATTGTCTGAACTACCCAAACAGTGATACTATGCGTCCAATGATACCTCTATACTCTTCTTACATCAAAAGAAAGGACATGGACAGCGTCCTCAATTGCCTTGTCTCCGACTCTGTTGGGCCAGGTGAATATTCAGATAAATTTATAAAATCAGCAAGAGAATTGTTTGGATTTGATGCAGGAATCGCATTTCGAAGCCCATATTTTGCCCTGACTGAAATCCTGAAAAGGCTCGGGCTTCCGGATAAAGCAAAAATTGCAATGAGTCCCCTTGCGCCCTATTATCAAAAGCAGGCTGTCGAAGATAGCGGCTGTATTCCAGAATATATTGACCACAATCTTGAAGATTGCTCCATGAATGTCTCTGAAATTCTTAAAACATCAAGCGCTGCCCTTATTCTGTACGAACCATTCGGCATGCTCCCCGATCCCGAACAAATCAAAGATCTGTCAATTCCTATTATCGAAGACATATCGCAAAGTTTTGGCGCTTTTCGCAAAGAAACAAAGGCAGGTACTGTCGGTGATTTCTGCATTTTCGGGATGGAAGAGGCATCCATCGTTACTGCCGCCGGCGGAGCTCTGCTCTTTACTTCGAAAAAAAAGAATGCCCCAATTATCAGGGCAATCTCCGAGAACTGTGTTGAAGAAAAACGGCTGACAGATTTTAATGCGGCGCTCGGTTATGCAAAACTCAGAGAAGCGCTGTCGGCTTTTCAAAAAAGAAGCGAATTCGAAAAAAGCTTTCAAATGGAACTGGCACGAACCAGACATAAGACATTCAAATACATAGATGAGGGAGAAAGCGGGAAGTTTGCCTTTCCGGTTCTCCTGGAAACAGGTATGAAAGACGCCATTATCCATGCAAAAAAGAATGGGGTTGAGACAGCCCCTGCATTTGAAAAGAGCATTGTCGCACTGGAGAGTTTTCCGGTTGAGACCTGCCCGGCAGCTCACACCTTGCTCATTCGAACCCTCCTGCTTCCCCTGCATCAGAAAATTTCTCAAAAAGACGCTCAGACGATAGCGAAAGTCATCGCTACCATGCCCTAAGGAGGCGTGATTGTGGCCCACGTAAACAAGGTTCTATTATTTGCCAATAAATCGAAGGACGACGCGGAAGGAGAGGCGAAAAACGCCCAGAAGCTTTTAGTCGGGATGGGAGTGCAATCTTCGGTATTTTCGTTTGAAGGCGTGCCTGTCGGCCTTCCAGATCTTGCTGAATTCGATTTGATCATCAGTCTGGGTGGTGACGGCACACTTCTCTATATATCCAGAATCGTGAACAAGCTCGATATTCCCATATTGCCGGTCAATCTTGGCACCCTGGGTTTTATAGCCGCCAATACACGGTTTTCCTGGTTTGACACCTTTAAAAAATGGCATGAGGGGACGCTCCAACCGTCGCGAAGAACCATGCTTGAAATCACAGCACTTCGCCACGGCACACTCTTGGGGCGCTATACTGCATTGAATGACGGTGTTGTATCATCGCAGGGAATTTCAAAAATGATAAGGCTTTGCCTGACAGTCAACAATGATTGTTTCGGTTTTTACCGCGCTGACGGCCTCATTATCGCAACACCGACCGGCTCGACAGCGTATAACCTGGCAGCCGGCGGACCGGCACTGCACCCTGAAATGCCGGCGATGGTCATCAATCCTATCTGCCCGTTTACCCTCGCTTCACGCCCGCTGGTTTTGCCATCAAGCGCCTCAGTCCTGGTGGAGATTTCTGAGACCCGAAGGTCTGGCGCGATGCTGACCGTCGACGGACAGGAAACACTCAACCTTCAGCAAGGTGATGAAGTTCGATTCCAAAGAGCTGAAAACGATACAGTCCTCGTTGTTCCGCCTGAGAACGGCTTTTTTACCGCGCTTAGATCAAAACTCGGATGGTCGGGAGACAGTCATGCTTGAGCATCTTTCGGTTCGGGATTTTGCCCTCATCGATACGGCGGAAGTGGACTTTACGCCGGGTTTTGTCGTTTTTTCGGGTGAAACCGGAGCTGGAAAATCGCTGATGGTTGGTGCCATAGGATTCCTGTTTGGAAGCCGCGCAGATACCCAGGTTATTCGCGAAGGCGCAAGTGAATGCTCAGTCAGCGGAGTCATCTCAATTTCGAATAATGCAGCGGCCAAGTCCTGGCTTAAAGCCAGAGATATGGAAGCTGAAGAGGACACCGTTGTCATCAGACGAGGATTGAAAGCATCGGGCCGCAGCTACGCGTATATTCAGAACCAGGCAGTTACGCGGGCCGATTTGAGCGAGTTTACCGCTCTCCTTGCGGACATGCACGGACAGCACGAACACCAAAGTCTGCTAGAACCTGAAAATCATCGGAGCATTCTGGACAATTTCGCACTGACTGGTGAGGAACTCGCTGAATACCGATCTCTGTATGATTCCTACGTGTCCTTGGTGAAAACCTATCGTCAGCGCCTCGCCGATGCCGAGAAACGTGCGCGCGACACGGAAATGCTCAATTTCGAGATTCAGGAAATCAGGCAGGCGCGCATAAAGCAGAATGAAGATGATGATCTGCTTGCCGAGGAAAAAATACTGTCACAGTTTGAGAAGCTTTTCGCTGCTATCAAAGGAGCGTCGGAACTGCTCGCCACATCGGATAGCAGTGCGCTGCTGCCTTCGATCCGGAAAGCTTTGGGCGAACTGCTTGGTGCGGTTCAGATCGATCCGCGTCTCAAGGAATATCATGATCGGCTTGAAAACACGTATTACGAAATGGAAGACATTTCGCAGGGCTTGTCAGCCTATCTCGATACCATTCGATTCGACCCCCACCGCCTTGAAGAAGTGGAAAATCGCCTTTCGGAATTGAAAAAACTGAAAAAGAAATATGGGCCTACCTTGCAGGATGTTCTGCTTCGCCTTGAAAACAATAGAAAACGCCTGGAAGGATTTGAAAGCTGGGAGAATGATAAGGCCAGGCTGGAAAAAGCTATTTCCGAACTGAAACCCAGGGTGCTTGCTGCGGCTGAAACACTATCGGAAAAAAGGAAAAAACAGGGAGCTGTCCTTTCAAATAAGGTTGAACTAATCCTGGCAGAACTCGGAATGCCGCAGGCTCGCCTTACCATAGCGGTCGAAAAAATGCTGTCAGAGCAAGGGAAGCCCGTTTTGACCCCGACAGGTTTTGACGCCGTGGAATTCATGATTGCGCCAAACCCGGGGGAAAGCGAAAAACCGCTTGCAAAAATCGCCTCAGGCGGCGAGCTTTCGAGAATAGCTCTGGCGCTGAAAAGCGTCCTTACCGCTGGCGACGCGATAGAAACCCTGATATTTGATGAAATCGATACCGGCATTGGCGGGGAGGTCGCGGTGGCGGTCAGCAAGTACCTGAAGGCGCTCGCCGAACGTAGGCAGGTTTTGTGTGTCACTCATCTTGCCAGCATAGCCGCGAAGGCAGATACCCACTTCAAAGTGGAAAAGGAAGTTTTGGAAGGAAGAACACTCACCAGGATCGGTCTTCTTATTGGCAAGGAACGTGAAGAAGAAATTGCGAGAATGCTGTCAGGCGACAGCGCTGGCGATTACTCGCGTGCGCACGCCGCTGCGCTTCTTAGAAATGAGCAGAACAGCCTTGGATTGTAAGGGGATATGAGCGAAGGTGTCAGCATTGCGATATTCTTCTGAAAACGATAAGGTTCAGTTCAGGTTAACTTCGTTGTCCAAGCTCATGCAATGCGTCAAAGGGGAAGAGTTCGCCCATGGTTGTTTTCTGCAGGGCATCCGCGGAAGACCCGAAATCGATTTCGGCGTCTCTGTCCAAAAACTCTGAAAGCACCTGCCTGCAGGCTCCGCAGGGGCTGACAGGGTAATCCGCGTCCGGCGTGGCGATAACAACAGCTTCAAACTCGGCTTTGCCGGCGCTGATGGCCGAAGTCAGGGCACTCCGCTCGGCGCAGATGGTGAGACCGAATGAGCGGTTTTCAACATTCGTTCCAGTAAAAACAGTGCCATCTTTGCACAGAATAGCGGCTCCCACCCTGAATTTGGAATACGGCGAATATGAATTATTTGCTGCTTCGAGCGCCTTTTCAAACAGCGATTCACGGATGTTCTTGTCCATTGGTTTTCAGCCTTTCTTGTTGACACGAGTCAAAGATACTATATACCATCTGCATGGCATGGTACAATTGCCTCAATTGCTGTTGAATTGTCTAATTCTGAACCATGGAGCATGCCGTGATCAGCTATCCCCGGCGCAAGAAAAAACTGATTTTGCCGCTTTTCGCGCTGCTCGCCGTAATTTATATTTTTATTTCCTCCAGACGTGCCTCCGAGTACCCAATCCTCATGCGGACGGAAGCAATCAGGCTGCCGCAAACCGCAGTGCTTCCAAAACTGCTCCAAACGCAAACGCTTATTCAGTTTGAGACATCAGACAGGATGGGTTTGATGAATTCCTCGAATACGACTGTGGCGCTCACAGCAAAAAATGGGAAGAATGTGCTTGGCCCTGGTTTTTACGCTGAAGCATTTCCTGAGCAGAAAAAGCTGGTACTTGATGATTTATTCAGCGGAAACCGAATGGAGCTGCCGTATTATGGGTTTCCGTTCAGCAGAGCAGGTCGAATTTTCATTCTCAGGCCGGACCAAATGGGAGCTTTGGAGCTGGACAAGCAAGGCGCAGCGCGATGGACACGTGAATTCGGCACACCTGTTACAGCCTTTTCAGCGCAAAGCACCCTGAGCGCATGGGGAGATTTGAACGGCACGCTTCTTTTGCTGGATGATACGGGGATACTTATCGACATCGGCAGCAACCTGCCCTGGAGCGCTTCTGCCTTTCAATGTGTCTATGCAATTGCCATATCCAAAGACCAGAAGGCTTTTGCCGTTATTGCAGGCTATAAACCGCTCACGATGAGTCTTTTTATAAAAGATGGAGCGGGATTTAAAGTGGTAAAATCCATCAAACTCGAAGGAAAGGCTGATGGAGAAATTCCTATGGCCTTTTCAAATGACGGCAGCTGGCTTATGGCTGCGCTGCCTGATGGTGTTGCAATGCTGCATACAAAAACTGGAAGATACCTGCATCAGGAACGGAAAAGCACTGTTCGGGCCATGACTCCGTTCGGGCAATCACAGATCATAGTGCTAGTTCGAGATTCGAATGGAGAAAGACTCGAGATCTATGATAAGGGTGCAGAGGCCTACGCCCTGCCGGTTGAGGAATCAGCCTATGATATCGTTGATGGGTTAAATTCGCTGATTCTGACTGAAGAATCGGAGTTGCAGAGCAAACTGACACGGTATGGGGTGAAATAATGATAAAAAAATGCTCCATGCGGATTCTGATGGGCGGCTTAATCTTCATTTTTGTCATCATTTTTTTGAGTTCCAGCGGGGGGAGCCTTATGGCAGAAGGCGAAACCGAGAATTCGGAACCGCGGAAAGTTCTTGGCTTATTCGGCAGCATCACATCATTTGGAACTGCTTTTCAAAACACATCGCATGACAATGGATCCAGCGTTGCAGCTATGAATCTTGCAATCGCACTTTCCAAAGGCGCCGTGCCCCAGCTTGAATCAGCGTTTTCAGGACCGATTATCTACCGGCAATTGCGGGGAGGAGGAAAAACAACCAGCCTGCCGCGGGCCGCAAGCTTCATCGCGGTCGGACAGGATGATGGTTTCATAGGGATATATCAAAATTCAGCTGGCAACATTGTAACACCTCCCACCAGCTGGTATGAAAAGGGTTCAAAAATCACGGTTGAATCAGAAAACCCGGCATTGGCACAGGCTTCATGGCAGATGTCCGTCTTTGACACAAACAATGCAACCTGGGTCAATCCGCTTTTATTCAACACGATAACCTTTGCGGATACCGCGGCTCCTCAGTTTATATCCATAGCTTTTCATGGGGTTGATTCTTCTCATGAATATGCATATGACAAAAAGCTGAAACCGACAATGCAGGTAAAACAGGGGAAATATCGGCTTGGAATGGAAATCCAGGATCGAACCCAGAAAGGCGGCAGTTTTTCAGGTGTTCATTCATTTCGAATTCTCATGGATGGCGTGACAGTGCTTGAAAAAAAACTGGACACTATTTGGGTTTCCGCTGATGGCTATGCTCCATTTGACAACAAGCCGCCTTCAAAAAACAGTTTGGATGCTCATGGAAGACTCATCATCGGTGAATTGGATCTGGTGCGGGGAATCCACGTTCTTGATATCATGGCAGCGGACTTTTCCGGCAACGCGGCTTCTGTGCAATTGAGACTGATGGTGGAATGAGGTACCATGCGGATATGACAGAAAACTACGGATTTGTTCAGGATAATGTGCGGAGCGTATTGGAAAACATTGACGCTGCATTGCGGCGAGCTGGGCGCGAACCTTCTTCGGTTACTTTGCTCGCAGTCACCAAGTTTCATCCGCAGGAAGCGGTGCTGGCGGCATATGCAGCCGGTATTCGTTTCTTCGGAGAAAACCGTGTTCAGGAAGCCATGCTGAAATTCGACGAATCCTTCAAGACGATTATTCCTGACGCAAAACTCCACCTTATTGGCACGCTGCAAAGCAATAAAATCAACAAGGCAATTGGGCTTTTTCACTGCATCCAGTCTGTCGATTCAGAGGAACTTCTGATGTCACTGACCAGGAAAGCGACTGAAAGAGATAAAATGCTGGAAGTCATGCTGGAACTGCATACCGGTGAAGCCTCAAAAGCTGGTTTTCCAGACATCGATGCCATGCTGCGCGCTGTTGAATCAAGTTTGAAGATGGATGCAGCTTCAGTAAAAATCAGGGGGCTCATGACCATGGCTCCATTTACCGCTGACAGTCAGAACATCAGAGTTTCATTCAGAAAACTGGCTTCAGCGCTCAATACGCTTCGTGAACACTTCGATCTGCCTGACTGCACTGAGCTTTCTATGGGCATGAGCAATGATTATAAAATTGCTATTGAGGAAGGCGCAACCATTGTCAGAATAGGTACGGCGCTTTTTGGAGAGCGGACATGAAGCTGAAATGCTGGTACTGCGGTCTATTTCTGCTCTGTGTCCTTTTTATACTGCCGCTTGGCTCTGCATTCGCCCAACAGGGACGAGCGGCAGGGACCGATTCAATATCAATGATTACTCAACCTGCGGGAACGCCAATTCCTTTGACCCGCCTGAGCGATACGAGTGGCCAGACAGCGAATCAGTCTCCAAAACTTTCAAAGGGATCTGCGTTGGGACGCTTTATAACAATCAGTTTTGGTGCTTTTCCTTTTATGTTTTTTTATACGAACCTGGCTTTTGACGTGACAGAGTTCGCGGCATCTGGATTCGACCTGCAATATGCGCCATGGCCCGTTCAAAATCGATTTTCTTCGCTTCCTGTTTCAGAACAGCTGTTGCGGATCGGCATTGCTTCTTCCGTATCACTTGCGATCGCAGTTTTGGACGCGGTGTTCCCGGCTCCTCAGAGGAAATAGCCGTGTTATTGACAATGCAAGCCGCTCTGTCTAATATTTATCATCAAATACTTCGAGGCTAACAATGACACAAGAGATCGAGGCAACTGAGGGATTCAATCTTGATGATGCCATCAGAAAGGTTCAGGATTTTCCAAAGCCAGGTATTCTTTTTTACGATATAACCAGTGTACTGGCCAATCCTCCAGCCTTCAACTATTGCATTGAATCGATGCTCAAATTATACCGGCATGAAAACATCGACGCTGTTGCAGCAATTGAATCGCGCGGTTTTGTTTTTGCAGCTCCGTTTTGCCAGAAACTTGGCTTGCCTCTTTTGCTTGTCCGGAAAAAAGGCAAGCTTCCCGGTAAAACCATCTCCCAATCCTATGACCTCGAATATGGTTCGGCAGAATTGGAAATGCACATTGACGACATCAAACCGGGAATGCGCTTTCTGATTGTCGATGACCTTATCGCAACGGGCGGAACCATCAATGCCACCTGCTCGATGATCAAACGTTGCGGTGCTGTTCCGGTCCGCGCTTTCTCCGTCATAGGACTTCCCTTTCTAAATTATCAGCAAACCATTCAGGATGTTTCCGTTGATACGCTTATTGAGTATTTTGGAGAATAAGCGTTTGTTCGCAGTCTGAACTACCGCAAGGAGCAATAATGGTATCCGCATTGAAAAAAAATCCCGGCTGGAAAGGACGGAAAGGCCCGCTGGTCCTTGTTATCATGGATGGAGTCGGCTATGGCCAGTATAAAGAAGGCGATGCAGTAGCAAATGCCGATATGCGCCACTTCCGCACATTGGAGGCTTCTTGTCCGACAACCAAACTGAAAGCTCATGGAACGGCGGTGGGGCTTCCTTCTGATGAAGACATGGGCAATTCCGAAGTCGGGCATAACGCCATTGGCTGCGGCAGAGTTTTCGCGCAGGGTGCGAAACTCGTATCGGCCTCAATTGAAACAGGAGCGATGTTTCAGGGACCCGTCTGGAAGGACATAATCGCGCAGGTTAAAAATCGTGACAGCAGCCTTCATTTTCTGGGACTCTTTTCGGATGGCAATGTTCATTCGCATATCGACCATCTCAAAGCCATGCTCAAGAGAGCGCGGGATGAAGGTGTTAAAAAAGCCAGAATTCACATCCTTCTCGATGGACGGGATGTCGGTTCGCAAAGCGCTCTCGATTACATTCTTCCCTTTGAAGTATTTCTCAAAGGTTTGAGTACGGATGGCTTTGACTATCGAATCGCCTCCGGAGGCGGCCGCCAGTATATTACCATGGATCGATATGGCGCCAATTGGGAGATGGTGAAGCGAGGCTGGGACTGCCATGTGTGCGGCATAGGCAGAAAATTCTCAAGTGCTGAAGAGGCTGTTCTGGTCTATCGGAAAGAAAACCCTCAGGTTATCGACCAGGATATCCACGAGTTTGTTATTCATAACGATAAAGGGCCAGTGGGCACAATCAATGACGGCGATGCGCTGATATTTTTCAATTTCAGGGGAGACAGGGCGCTTGAAATCACCAGAGCCTTTGAAGAAGAAAACTTCACGTTCTTCGACCGAGGGAAAAAGCCGGATATCTACTACGCCGGCATGATGCAGTATGATGGGGATCTCGGAATCCCCGCCAAATACCTGGTGTCTCCGCCCGCTATAGACAGAACAGTCGGAGAGTTTTTAGCAAACTCAGGTGTAAAATCCCTCGCAATTTCCGAAACCCAGAAATTCGGTCATGTCACCTATTTTTTCAATGGCAACAGGACAGATAAATTCTCCGAAGAACTGGAAGATTATATCGAAATAAAGAGCGACCGTGTTCCTTTTGAAGAGCGGCCATGGATGAAATGCGCTGAAATTACCGATAAAGTAATCAGCGCAATCGAATCGGGTACTTATCAGTTTATCAGGCTAAATTTCCCAAATGGCGACATGGTCGGCCATACCGGTGTTTATCAGGCAGTCATCTGCGGCATGGAAGCGATGGACCTGCAGATCGGCCGCCTTGCCAAAGCAGTTGAAAAGGCTGGCGGTATCCTCATTCTTACCGCAGACCATGGCAATTCTGACGACATGTTCGAGCATGACAAGAAAACCAAGGCAGTTCTGTTCGATAAAGACGGCCAGCCCAAAGCCAAGACCAGCCACTCACTGAACCCTGTTCCCTGCGTCATCTACGACCCAGGGTTCCAGGGCGAATACGATACTCGACTTGTTTCGGGACTTGGAATTTCCAGCCTCGGGGCGACCTGCATCAACCTGCTCGGATTTGTGCCGCCGGAAGACTATGACGCATCGATAGTGCGGATGCTCCACCTCAGCAAGGACAAGCAGGCATGATCGAAATCGAGCTTAAGGCACGGGTCAGCGACCCAGCCGCGGTTGAAGCTCGAATCAATTCTTTTTTGTCGTTTGTCGGCACTGTTGAAAAACACGATGAGTACTGGTCAATTCCAGTACTCTCTTCAATGGTGCTGACAACCGGTTTCCGCTTCCGCATTCGGCATGAATCTGAAAATACGCTCATTACATTCAAGGAAAAAACCTACACCAACACTATCGAAGTAAATCGCGAAGTCGAATTCGGCGTGCAAAATGAAGCTGCTTTCCGCAAATTCATCGAAAAAATGTCAGCAAGGCATCTCTATTCCAAGCAGAAAAAAGGCAAGCAGTGGAAAGGTGAGGGCAATCTTCTCGCTGAACTGGTTGCAGTTGAAGGCCTTGGCAATTTCCTTGAGGTCGAAATGCTGTTTGAGGACGGAAGCAAGGTAAAACCTGAATCTGTAAAGAAAAACCTTATTGAGATAATTGAGCGGTGCGGGCTGTCGGCGTCTGACATCGAGCCGCGCCCTTATTCTCAACTGCTCGGCATGCCAAAATATTGAGTGCTGTCACGAAGATTGTATATTTTGCATACCTCATCAAAGCATAAATCTTTTGTCTGTTATAAAGCATCGAAATACGCTGCTTGAAAGAAAAATTGTCGATTAGTGCAAAAATTTGCATAAAGAGTGTTGATGAATTATAGTTAGAAAATCAAAATGGGATCTATGGGCGCTGCAGGAGTCGAACCTGCGACCTACTGGGTGTAAACCAGCCGCTCTGACCAACTGAGCCAAGCGCCCGCTTGAGCGAATTGTGAAGAGCGAACAGAACCTAGCATATTTTCAGCGTGGGGGTCAAGAGTTTTGGAAAAACAAAAAGGCGGAATCGTTACGCTCGGGCACCTGCTCATAGACCACATTACGCTGGTTCAGACCAAATTCATCGAAAACCTTGGCCTTGAGCGGCCGGTGTACCACACCAATTCAGCAGAACTGCGAAAAATTCTGACAGCTCTTCAAAATGCACCGGCAGAGATGCTGAAAAGCCATACGAAAAGCCTTGGCGGAGGGGTTGCAATTTGCGCAAAAACCCTTGCCTCGCTGGGAATCAGGACAACGCTGCTGGGAAGCGTCGGAGCCGATGAAGATGCTGAATTCCTTCGACATGCCTTGGATCAATATGGGATTTTATATGAGTTAGGGACTTCCCTAAAAGCTACAGGTGTTTTTTGTTCCATGCAGACAGAGAGCAATGCAAAGTGGCTTGTTGTCAGCCCCGAAGCTGCGCGGGATGTCCGCGGTATGGTGATAGATGAAAAACTATGGTCAAACAATGAGATTCTCTACATAGATGGTCTTTTGATCGATGATGTCCAATGGCTTGCGGCTATCGCGGATTCAGCGGTGCGCCATGGCCTGATTCTTGCCATGGATATTTCTACCGTCGATAATGCTCGCTACAACCGGAACATTATTATCAGCTTCGCTGAAAAATATTGCAGATACGTGTTTGCGAATGAAAGGGAATATTCGGTGCTGAAATTGACAAGTCAACAACTGGCTTCGTCAAAAGTTTATTGGATCGTGAAGCGCGGTCCGAAAGGTGCCACGGCAATTTTTCAAAACAGGGTGGAACATGCAAGCAGCTATAGTGTCACGAAGATTGTTGATGAAACCTGCGCGGGCGATGCCTTTGCCGGAGGTTTTCTCTATGGACTCATGATGGGTCTGCCCGTCAGACATTGCCTCAGCTTGGGCAACAGCGCGGGGAAGCTGGCTGTGATGAGCTGTGGCAGCCTTTTTGACCAAACCGCCATGCGAAAAACCCTGATGACAGCGCTTGAACGTCTCCTTTTCTGAAGTATCTCTGGGTTGCTTTTCATCTGTACTTGCCTGTTCTGCTAAAAATTCTTAGATTTTATACTGCGATTATCGCCAATCAATCACTAAAACCAATGTGGAGTCATCATGGCTGAAAATGAAATAATTCCGATAGATCAGGTTCTCCCCAATAAACTGCCGATTATTACGCTCATTGGCAGGCCGATTTTCCCTGGAATCTTTACCCCGATTATGATCGCCAATCAACCGGACATTCTCGTCGTGGAACAGGCGATGTCGGCTGACGGCATGGTCGGGCTGGTGCTGGCGCAGGATGAAAACACTCCGCTTGACTCAACCAATCTCTATCAGGTTGGAACGGTCGCCAAAATCGTCAAACGCATCAATCTGCCCGACGGCGGCATCAACATTTTCATTTCGACCCTTAAACGCTTTAAAATC
>CAZZJJ010000027.1:0-12262 GCA_964654405.1 uncultured Treponemataceae bacterium | reverse complement strand
CATCTGACCGAGTCCTTCATGATGACGCCTTCTGCCGCGGTCTGCGGCTGGTACTTCGCCAGCCCTGAAGCACATTATTTTTCAGTGGGCAAAATCGGGCGCGACCAGCTGGAAGACTACGCGCGACGAAGAGGTGAATCCGCGGAAGAAGCGGCAAAGTGGCTTGCAGGGAATCTCGATGATTAGACGGGGCGGGGCTTGAGACGCAGTTTGCCCTGCAGACCCATCCGGTCACCCGCCACAAGCAGCGCCCCAAGAACCTCACTGCGGTTTTTCAGGCAGGAAAGCGCGGGGCCTATGTCCTCCGCGGTCTGAATCATGTTGCCGGCTGCCGTCGCCCAGGCATCGGCAACTGCCGCATCGGCGCACAAAATGACCGCGGCATCGGCGTACCCGAAACTGAGCGAGGGGCCGACCGTGCCGCTGGAAGTGCAGAGACCGCAGGGTGAGAGAGCCGGATCGAGTTCTACCCCCAGCAGACTGGACAGGGGAGAATCGCCGGCATAAATCGCGACATCCAACGGCCGGACAAAGGAAAGCCAGAGGTCGCCGCCATTCTCGATAATTATTTCTTTACATAGAAATAAATTGCTGAGCTTTCTTCCGACATGCTCCGCAACGGCGCCCGCCACTGCGGCCATGGGGCCGGTCCCCGCGGCGATACCGGCTTTGAGCATGGCGCTGACCACCTGCGGCGCAAGCGGATCCAAGGGCAAGGGAGTCAGACTGGTCAGAAAAGCCTCGCGGCTCGCGTTCTGACCAGAGCCCCCCGCATACCCCTCAATCTGTCCGCGCGCCTCCAGAAGCGCCTGCCGCGCCGCCTCCTCCATCGCAGGCCGCCATGACTCCGGATCTACACCAATCCAGAGATCGCTCTCCTTGACAGAAACCATCCAGGACCGGAACCGCTCCCCCATGGCCGCGCGATACAATCGCTCGCGCACCTCCCTGCCGCGATGCGGAGCCGCTTCCATGCTCTCAGGCTCCAAACCGCAAAGTAAACAGCTTGAGCGGACAAGCCTTGACGCACAGCCCGCAGGCAATGCACTTGCTCCGGTCAACCTGCAGCGTCCAGTCCGGTTCGCCCATGGTCAGGCAGCCCGAAAAACAGACTGCCGTGCAAGCCCCGCAGTTGATGCATTCCTCGCTTTTAAAACCAAGGCTCTGCGAAATCGGAATCATGCGGACCGCCTGCTCCGCCAGATACTGCTCAGCCGCCGCAATCTGGGCGGGCTCGGAATCGATCTCCACCAGCATGCTGCCTTCACGCCCCGGCGAAATCTCCGCCCGCAGAATATTCACCTTTACATCGAAACGCTTGACCAGATTGTAGATAATCGGCTCATCGACCACTTGTTCGGTATATTCGAGCACAAATTTTTCTTTCATAACGATGCTCCTGTCAGGGGCAGGCCGCGCACCGCCGCACGCCCAGACAGCGGCTGAACCGGCTCCGCTATCGGGAAACTCCGGGAAACCACTGCTTCCTTCAGAACCTGCGCAATCTCCCGCGCTTTGGCGAGGCTGGAGAGCGGAGCGGTGCGCACCCGCCTGCCATTCAGCTCAACCCAGCCTGAACGCAGCTCGGCGTAGCTGACACGCGCAATCCCCGGATGCCCCGGCAGCGCATAATCGCAAATGGTCGTTTCAATATTTCGATTCGAAATGGAAACCCGGCGCGCCATATCCTCGTCAAGAACCGGAATCGGAATGCCCACGCCCACAAAGAGCGACACACCATAGCGCTCAAAGTACGCCGCCCTGATATAGGCCGGATTCATCGCTTTAAGATCCGCCGTCAGCATCAGCGTGCGGGCATTGCTCAAAGGCAGACCGAACTCGTTCCTCGGCTTTTCCGTGTTGAACTGCGTCCCATTCCAGCTGACAAAACCCTGCGCTCCCGCCAGAAACACCCTCGTCCCGATGCCGATGGTCCGCAAGTCGGGATCGTTCAACAGCGGCGACAGCTCGCCGGAGGTCGAATAGGTAACATTGCCGAAACGCGGCAGAAGCGTCCCCATGTAGGTATACATCGCAACGCCGCTCGAATTGGTCGCAGCCGGGTAATTCTGATAGGCGTTCCGCGGGTTGACCATGATAATCTCGTTGACCGTATCCTTGCTGATGCTGGTTCGAATATGCTTTCGCGGATAGCAGTCCGTGCCCTTCCCGTGCGCTTCCAGCTCCAGCGTTTCGCCGCGCACCAGCGCTTCGATCAGATGCCCTCCGCCATATTCCGGATTATCCGGCGCCACCTCAGTTGCCCCGATATACGCGTCCACCGCTGCCACGCCGCCAAAAACCGGCACCCCATTCAGCGTGATGGATTCCATGCGCAACCCAGGTTCCGGATGGCCGAAATTGATAAAGCAGCCCGAGGAGCACATCGCGCCGAAGGTCGCCGTTGTTACGACATCCACCCTGCTGGCAATCTCAGCCGGTGAAAGCTCCTGAGCCATGCGCGCAACTTCTTCTGCGGTCAGCACCACCGCCTCGCCCCGCGCAATCTTCTCATTGATTTCTTCACAGCTCTTTTTCACCACGTCTTCTGCTCCTCCCCGACCACGGAAAGCCCGCCCGGACCGCTGCAGCTTTCAGGGTAATGGTACGTACTATAAGACTTTGCGATTTCGATTAAAAGAGGAAAATCGAGAAAAATATCGAATTTATGAGCAAAAAACCTAGTTTGCCCGCATCATTGCCAGCAAGGAATTTCGCGTAACAACTGCCGTCTGCCCGCCATAGGTTTTCGTCCATGACGCAGGGATTTTTGCCTTTTCATCCTGCCATTTGAACTCGTAACCAGCCAGCTCCCCGTGTTTTTCAATCACAAGATCGAGTTCCTTCTGATCATAGGTTCGCCAAAAATAGAACTGCGCAAAATCGCCCGCGTATTCGCTTTTCTTGACAAATTCCATGACCGCAAAATTCTCCCACATCGCGCCGACATCAGTGCGCAGCTCGAGGCTGTTGAAATTGTTGATCACCGCGTTTCGAATTCCGATATCCCAGAAATAATACTTTGCCGACTTGGAAATTTCGTTGCGGAGATTCTTTGCAAAAGCGCCGACCTTCTTGATCACAAATGCCTTTTCGAGCAAATCGATATAGCGCTCTACCGTGTTCTTGGACAGACCGACCTTGGTCGCGATTTCGTTCAGGGACACTTCATTTCCGATCTGCAGCGCCAGCAATCGAAGGATATCCTGCAATTTGTGCGAATTCTTGATCTGCTCGAGCGCGAAAATATCCTTGAAGAGATACCCGTTCCGAATGTTGATCAGATATTCGATTTTATCCCGCCGGTCCGGCATTGAAAAAACCTCCGGATACATACCGTAGAGCAGATATGATTCGAAATTTTGCAATATGTCGAATGGCGCAAACTGACTCAGCAGCTCGGCAAGACTCAAAGGATACAGCACTCTTGTAATACTTCTGCCGGTGAGCGGTTCGGACGCGTTTTGAGAAATGTTGAAAGCGCTGGAACCTGTTATGATAAAGCATGTTTCAGGAAACAGGTCGACCAGCATTTTGAGGCATTCACCCACATGGTCGACATACTGTGCTTCGTCGATAAAAATGATGTCATAGGAACCGAAAAACAGCCGGTATGTCTCCGGATTCCGGGCAAGCAAAATCCTTGCTAGATCCAGGTTCTCGCCCGTGTCCATAAAAATTCTGCCGCTTCGTTCCGCAAGCAGCCGTTTGACCAGCATGGTTTTGCCGACCCGCCGCGCACCATAGAGAATCACCACTTTCCCCGGCCTCAAAAGCGAATCCGGAACGGTTTCATACAAGCGCTGAATCCACTGCATACCCCAACGGTAGGCTATTTTATTAAAATTGTCAACCAACTGACAAAATTCATATTAAAATTGTCAGTTGACTGACAGAATTTCAATAAAATTGGTCAGCCGCCGCCTTGGAACGCTCTGCTGTTCTGGTTCGCCGGTGTGCCGGTGAGATGTCGCGTCCGCTTCCTTTTCGTTCTATAGAAAAAATGCTATATTTCATCCTCGTGAAAGAAATCCAAACCTATCAATCCTTGCTGGACCACATTCAGCAGGAAGACGCCATCCTCTTATATTGCTCAACCCCCACCTGCGGCGTATGCAAAAGCCTCAAACCCAAGGTAGAGCGCCTGGTCCAGGAAAACTTCCCCAAGCTCACCATGGTCTACGTCGATATCGAAGCTGTCCCCGAAGCGCGTGGCCAGCTGTCCGTCTTCAACATCCCCGCCGTCCTGGTCTTTTTTAAAGGAAAAGAATACATCCGCGAAGCGCGCAACTTCGGCATCATGGAACTGGGCGCTAAAATCGAGCGCTACTACAGCATGATGTTCTAAAGGAAACGTAACCATAAAAATCCTGCTCTTTTTCCTTGACAGCCGCTTCTGGATTTGCTGAGAATATCCAATATGGGAAATCTTAAAATCCTGCCATGCCTCGATTCAGCGCAAAGGGCTTCCAGACTCATGCAGGCGCTTGACATCAGAAGAGATGTGGCGGCTCGTTTGGGACATTCCGCAGTGGAAGCAGGCCGAAAAGGCTTTTATGTGACAAGCAATGGCAGAAGGGTTGAATGGGGCAAACTCGTGCAGACCGCAGTAAATTCGAAAATCAGCATTCCGCCCGATGCTATCCTTCCGCAAGCGCAGCAGGCAGTCTTTTCGGAAACCTACGTGCAGGTAGCGAACGAAACTACCCTGGAAGCAGGCCAGCGCATGCGCGACATGGGGCGTACCCCGCTTGCCCTCAATTTTGCGAATGGCATCAACCCGGGCGGCGGTTTTCTGACCGGCTCGCGGGCCCAGGAAGAAACACTCTGCCGTTCCAGCGCCCTGTATCTGACCCTCCTGGGCGACCCCATGTATGATGCACATCGGGAAAGACCCTTGCCCGATTCTACCGACTGGGCAATCCTTTCGCCCAAAGTCCCCGTTTTCCGAACCGATGACGGAACTGAACTTGAAGAACCCTGGCTTCTGGATTTTATCACCTGCGCCGCCCCCTATGAGCCGCGCATCGGCCAGCCGACAGCAGGCGACTTGTTGGAAAAGCGAATCCACCGCGTGCTCGCCATTGCAAAAGCCTATGGCTATCAAGATCTGATCCTCGGTGCCTGGGGATGCGGAGCCTTCTGCAATGACCCCTGGCGTACCGCCCGTGATTTCCGCGACGCCCTCGAGAACGAATTTGCAGGCGCCTTCCATATCGTTGTTTTCGCCATAACCGACTGGTCGCCCGAACGGAGATTCCTTGCGCCATTCAAGGAAACCTTTTTGGCATAAATTTCGCCGCTGAAGCTTCGCAGCAGAAATAAAAAATTGCGGGAACGTTCCCAAAATCCTCTTGCCAAAATCTAAAAGCTGAATTACAATTCTATTGGGAACGTTCCCAATATGAAAGATACCAAGATTAGCATACTGGAAGTTGCTCGGCTCGCTGGTGTATCCAAGAGCACTGTCTCCAGAGTCATCTCTGACCGGGGCGGATCGGTCAGCCCCGAGACGCTTGAGCGAGTAAACCGTGCCATCGAACAGCTCGGATACCGCAGGAACAGTATCGCCGCAGGCTTGAGGACGAGAAAGTCGTATATGGTCCTTGTCATGATACCCGATGTCGCCAATCCGTTCTGGTCCGAAATCGCCAAAGCCATTCAGGACCAGCTGGAATCGGCTGGATACTCGGTAGTGCTCGGCAGCACGTACTGGTCCGAAGAGCGGGAATCCCGCTATTACGAACTCGCAAGGATGTCCCGCTTTGACGGAGTCATCCTCAACAGTGTTACTGACAATATCGAACGTATCAAAAATCTCGGGGTGCCAGCCGTACTCATCGGCGAGCGGACAGCTGCCCAGAATATCGACACCGTAGGAACCGACACCATGCAGGCTGCGAGGGTAGGCCTCGAATACCTTTACAGCCTGGGCCACAGGAAAATTGCGCTGGCGACCAGCGAACACGGAAGTGAACGATACCTCTCCCTGAGGGCGCGGGCCTACCGTGAGTTTCTCCATGAAAAAGGTCTCCCCTTTGACCCGGAACTGGTATTTTCCGTCACGCTGAATGAGGAAGGCGGCAGGACGCTGGTCCATGAATTTCTGACTATGCATGACTGGCGCGGCAGGGCTGAAGGCCTGCTGTGCGGGAATGATATTCTGGCAATAACCGCCATCAATGAATTCCGAAAGTTCGGCGTCATTCCGGGCATCGATCTCTCAATTATGGGCATGGACGATATTCCCGCCGCTTCACAGACCTATCCACCCCTGACAACTGTCAGAAAACCCAAGGACTGTATTGGTAAAACTGCTGCGGAGCTTTTACTCAGGCGAATGCAGGGAATTTCCGGTGCCCCGGAAAAACATCTCTTCTCAGCTGAGCTGATCATTCGTGACAGCGTGCGAGACAGAAGGAAGCCAACATGAAGACAAGAGCTGAAGTGCTTGCGGACAGGACAGGATACAAATCCAGAGCGATCGGTGCATTCCTGGGACTCGCTGTCGGGGATGCCGTAGGGGATCTCGGCAGAAGCCAGGAACATCGCAACCGCTATGGGCTCATTACGAGACTGCTGGATGACGGCAAAAGTACCGACGACACCGAGTTTGGCGTACTGACGGCGCGGATTCTGCTCGATACGGGCGGAGCCTTGACTGCCGAGGATGTCGCCGCCGGCTGGCGCAGGTACATTCTGGACCGCGGCGGCGCCAAAAAACGGGCAGGCCGCCCGCTGTACGGCGCGCTCGAAAACCTGTCGCGCGGCATGCAGCCGCCCCTGTCAGGCAGGTACAATGTCATGAATATCGATGATGGAGCGGCCATGCGGGCCAGTCCGCATGGCATACTCTGGGCTGGAGCGCCTGAGCGCGCCGCTGCTTCAGCGGCCCTGGATGCCTGTGTCAGCCACGACACGGACGGCATCTGGGCTGCCCAGGCGGTCGCGGCCGCAGTGGCTGTCGCAATTGCAGGCGGCTCGGTGGAGGAGATCATCGAAGAAGCACAAATCTGCATGCCGCCTGAGAGCTGGATTGCGGCAGCCATGGGTACCGCCATGGCTATCTGCGAGCGCTTTCCCGATATTGAAAATGCCTACGAAGACCTGCATACCAAACTCTGGACGCCGGAACACGCAACCGCCCCCGAAGCCATTCCCCAGGCATTCGCCATTTTCCGGCTCTGCAAGGGAAATCCGGCGCGCTGCCTTCTCTGGAGCGCCAATTTTGGAAGAGATGCGGACACCATCAGCGCGGTCGTCTGTTCGCTCGCGGGCGCGATGCATGGCGCTGAAGCCTTTCCAGCTGCATGGCTGGAAAGACTCCGAAAGCCTTCGGGAACCTGCCTCGAATTTACCGCCGAGGAAGACATCGTTTTGCTGGCAGAGCACCTTGTCGCGCTTTCATGCGAACGGGGAGCATGAAACATGCACGCAGCGGCGAAAAAGCATGAATGGACGCTTCTCCTCCTGTTGATGCCAGCGCTTCTGTATTTTCTCATCTATCATTTCATCCCCATTTCAGGAATGGTGATGGCGTTCCAGGATTACCGCATCTTCGGTAAAAGTCCGTTCGTGGGGCTCAAGCATTTCAGAATCCTGTTTTCGTCCCCTGCCTTTTTGCAGGTCATGCGCAACACCCTCATCATCAGCTTCATGAAAATCGTGCTCTTTTTCCCTCTGCCGATCATCTTTGCGCTCATGCTGAACGAAGTCCGTTCCTCCATCCTGAGAAAGTTCATCCAATCGACCACCTACCTTCCGCACTTCCTGTCCTGGGTTGTCATTGCGGGAATCTGGATAGCTTTTCTCTCGCCGGCCAATGGAGGATTGAACCAACTCCTGGGCATGCTGAATATGCAGCCCAAAGACTTCATGACGGACAAGGGCGCGATACGATGGGTGCTTTTTGCCTCCGAAACCTGGAGAAGCCTCGGCTGGGATTCCATCATCTATCTTGCAGCCCTTGCATCCATCAGTCCAAGCCTCTATGAGTCCGCGGATCTGGATGGGGCGGGATCGTTCCAGAAGATGAGGTTCATCACATTGCCCGAGCTCCTGCCCACGATGGTGACCGTTTTTATCCTCAATATGGGATTTTTCCTGAATGCCGGCTTCGACCAAGTGTTCAATATGATGAATGATTCGGTTATCAGCGTCGTCGATATTCTCGACACCTATGTATACCGGATCGGTCTTTTGAACATGCAGTATTCTTTTTCGACAGCCGCGAGCCTTTTTAAAGGAGTGATTGGGCTTGTGCTGATTCTGGCGGCCCACCAGGGCTCAAGGAAAATCACGGGGAAGGGCTTATGGTAAACAAAGTCAAAGTACCTCCGGCTGAACTCTTCTGGCGCTGGCTCTTTACAATGGTTCTGCTGTTTGTCTGCGTGCTTGTGCTGATCCCCATGCTCAATCTGCTCGCCCTCTCGTTTTCAGACCCTGCGAGAGTTTCGGAGGTCCGCGGTCTTACCGTGTTCCCCAAGGGCTTCTCGCTTGTCAATTATCGGGTGCTCGCGGCCAATCCGCTCTTTGTGCGCAGTTTTCTCAACTCAGTGTTTATAACGGTAGTCGGCACCGCGTTAAACCTTCTGGTGACATCGATGGCAGCCTTTGCACTGACGCGCCCCAAGCTGCCGTTTCGGCGTTTTTTCATGGTGCTCATCATCATCGTCATGATCCTTGAACCCGCGCTCGTGACCGAATATCTCGTCATCAAGAGAGTTGGGCTTATGAACAGCCTCTGGGCCGTCATTCTCTACAAGACCGTCAACGTCTACTACCTGATCATTCTGATGCGCTATTTTGAAGAAATACCGCCGTCGCTCATCGATGCGGCGCAGGTTGATGGCGCTCGGAATATGACGATTCTGACAAAAGTCATCATGCCGCTCGCAAAGCCGGCGCTTGCTACGCTAGGTCTGTTCTATGGTGTTTTTCATTGGAATGAGTACTTCCGCGCGAGCATTTATCTCACCGACCCCATGAAATACCCGCTCCAGCTCATTCTGCGCCAGTTTGTGGTGCTGGATGATACGGCGTCGCTCATCGGGTCGGGAACTTTGTTCAGCTATGATGAGGCTGCCCGTCTCAGCTATGACGCGCTGCAGGCCAGCACCATCATTGTTGCAATTCTCCCGGTACTAATCGTCTATCCTCTCATCCTCAAGTACTATGCGCGAGGAGTCATGGAAGGCGGAGTGAAAGAATAGGAGGTAGTTATGAACATGCGCAGATTCGTTCTGTGGCTCATGGTCGCGATGCTGTGTGTTGGTGTCGCGATGGTTGGAGCGCAGCCCAAGGTCAGGCTGGTGCTCAAGGACCTCGATACGGACCCCAATGCCGCAGCATTTATTCAACTCATTGAAAAAGGAATGGCAGCGGCGGGCACACCGGTAAAAATCGAGGTGGTAAAAGTGCCCTCGGGGAACTATGCCGAAAAAATCAGCCTGATGATCATGTCCGGCGACATCCCCGACATCATCTATTTCCAGGGGGGCGATGACAAGATAGCCATGCAGGGGATTCTGGAAGACCTGCGCCCCTATGTCGCGAAATCGAAGTACTTGAAGAATGTGCTCGATCCGCACAGCAAGACGAGACTTGAAAGCTATCCCTACCTGGTATGGGTTGCGCCGCCCCGCGTACGGGCTCCGGTCATCCGGAAGGATTGGTTCGATTCACTGCCTTCCGCAAAGGAAGTCGCCCAGCACCCGACGGTCGATACCTACTATGCGCTCTTCAAGGACCTCGTGCAGAAAAAGGGAGCGAAGTTCGGCATTTCCGTCACCGGCGCAACCAACGGCGTCGAAGAACTCGATTCAATCTTTGACGGGGCCTTCGGCATCACATCAACCTGGATGAAAGGCGCTGACGGCCAGTGGGTCTATTGCAGGGTCACACCCAATGAAAAGCAGAAGCTCGAGTTCTATGCCAAGCTCTACAAGGAAGGCCTGCTAGACCCTGAATATCTCACCAAGAAATGGGATACCAAGGAACAGGTATTCTATGAAGGCAAGGCGGGGATCATCCCTGGTGTCGCGCCGGGAAGCATCGATGTTTACGCCAACAAGATGATGAAGACGCAGAACACCACCATCGTGCCGCTGCCGCCTCCTGCGGGAAAGGCTCAGGGACTCGGTCCATTTGTCGATGTCATCAAGGAATCGCGCGGCTTTGCAATACCTGTCACATCGAAGGTCAAGGACGCGGCATTTGCCGTGCTCGACTATATGTGGAGCCCCGCTGGACTCAAGATCGCCAAGCTGGGCATCCCCGGACTGCACTACGTTGAAGAAGCCAATCGCTATGTGCTCACCGACAAATATCCAGAATGGTATAACGGATGGTTTGGCGATTCCTTCAATGGATTCGTCCCCGACAAACCGCTGAACAGACCCATTGTGACTGAAGCGGCAACGGAAGCCGGAAAGCTCGCGGTCAAATACATGATGCCCGACAAGACCTTCCTCATCCCCGAGCAGTACATTGCCCAATGGGACGCGATGACCAATTTATACAAGGAATATATTGCGGACATCGTCACCGGCAAGAAACCCATTTCGGCATTCGAAGAATATGTTCAGAAATGGTATGCATCGGGTGGCACCGATCTCACGAAGTATGCGCAGACCAAGCTGAAATAAACTGCATCCTGAAGTGCATGGGGAGCATGTATGCCGACAATTTCCTCCGATTATCTTGAAAGAGTCTATGCCGGCCTGATCGGAAAAATGATTGGGATCCGGCTGGGCGCCCCGGTCGAGCCGGCGATCTGGACCTATCAGCGCATCCGCGATGTGTATGGAGAGATCAAAGCCTATCTCAAACCCTACCGGAATTTTGCAGCCGATGATGATGCAAACGGGCCCGTCTATTTTGCAAGGCCTCTGCTCGACAAAGCCAGGCAGAACACGGCCCCCCTCGCGGTTACCGCTGCGGAAATAGGCCGCGCCTGGCTTGAATATGCTCGTGAGGGTGTCGGCATGTTCTGGTGGGGCGGCTATGGCCGGAGCACAGAGCACACGGCATTTCTGAACCTCAAGCATGGCGTTCCCGCCCCTGAATCGGGATCCAGTGCCCGCAACGGGAAAACGAGCGCCGAACAGATTGGAGGGCAGATCTTCATCGATACCTGGGGCCTCATGTGGCCCGGCAATCCGGAGATGGCCGCCGAATATGCCGCACGCGCGGCCTCCGTCTCCCACGATGGAGAAGGATTGCATGGTGCTCGGTTTATTGCAGCATGCATCGCGGCGGCGTTTTCGGCAGAGGACATCGAAGCGGTGATCCGTTCAGGCAGGTCAGAAGTGCCTGATGGTTCCGCGTATGCCGCTGTCGTCGATGCCGTCGTCGATTTCCATGCGCAAAGGCCCGATGACTGGCGTGCCTGTATGGAATACCTCATTGCCGAATGGGGGTATGACCGTTGGCCGGGGCTGTGCCACATCATACCCAATGCCGGAGTCTGCGTGCTCGCCCTCCTGTACGGAAAAGAAAGTTTCGCCCGCACCGTAGAAATCGCCACCATGTGCGGATGGGACACCGACTGCAACGCCGGCAACGTTGGGTGCATTGCCGGCGTTCTGCATGGGCTTGAAGCCCTGCCAGCCCATTATCGTGCTCCTATAAATGACAACATCGTACTCTCAGGGCTGCCGGGTGCGCTCAATATCCTGGATCTCCCGACCTTTGCAAGAAGAATAGCCGAGGCGGGGTATCGACTGGCAGGCGCCCAGGTACCTGGTGACCTCGCCGCCTCACTTGAGCACGGCGACGGCGAACACGCCCTTTGGTTTGATTTCAAGCTTCCCGGTTCCACCCATGGCATGAGAGTCTCGGATCCCGTCCGCGGATCGGTTCGGCATCGGAACGGCTGTCTGGAATTCCAGTTCGACAGACTCCTGAGGGAAGAGAGCTGCCGGCTCTTCTACAAACCCTTCTACCGCAGGGAAGACTTCGATGATGAGCGGTACAGCCCCGTGTTCTCGCCCGTCGCACGAGCAGGGCAGACCGTAAGCATGGAATGCGTACTCGAACGATGGGAAGGGCAGAGCCTGGGTGTCGAAGGCTATGTGCGCGATACCTGGACAAAGCATGAAATCATCACAACTCCAACGAGATTCCCAGAAGAGGGAATCCCCTTCGTGCTCGAATTCCAGATTCCTTCACTTAATGGATCCTTTCCCGATGAAGTTGGAATCAAAGTCACCGGTTTCTCCGGCAAAGGCAAGCGCGAATCAGGGATCCTCCGCGTTTTGCG
>CAZZJJ010000026.1:0-12443 GCA_964654405.1 uncultured Treponemataceae bacterium | reverse complement strand
CTCGATGCTCCATCCTGCATCATGAACAATGTCAAACTGGCAAAAAATAACGGAGCCGTTAAAGAAGAAATCATGGAAGCCATTGCCGTAGCGAAGTTCTCAAAATCCGCGACTGTCCTTGCTAACGCAGCGCCGGCTTTAGAATGGCTGATGACCCAGGAGGCGGCCAGCGCGGAGAATAAAGCATGATCAGCGCAGCTGTTCTTTTCAAAGGACTCATCGCGGCCCTGATTGTCGGCTTTGTAACCTCATCGATCCGTTCCTGGATAGACCGGGTCTTTCTTGTCATCATGCTCATAACAATTGTGGGTCTGCCAATCAATGAAGCTATCCAGATTAATCTGCTGGTGCTGGCTTTTTCAGCACTCTTTCATATCCTGAGGAATGGGAAACAGCTGAAAAACGATCTTCCGGCAGGTTCCAGCGAATGGCTGATTATCGTTATATCAGCCAGTATCGGCGGAGTTGCAGGAAGGCTCGCCAACAGCGCCGCCGCGCCTGCAGTCCTTATGGGAACACTTGGCGTTTACGCGATATTGGTTGGTTTGCGGATTCTCTATATAAAACCGATTCCCGAAAAAGAGATAAAGGCTCATCCAGTCCTTCTTTCCCCTGTCAGTCTCGCGGGAGGCTTTCTGACTGGTCTTATCTCCGCTGGCGGCAAGCCCTTCATCGTGCCAGCCTACAACAATGCCATGGGTCATCATCCAAAGCGGGCTTATGCGCTTGCCTCGCTCGGCGTTGTCGCCGGAGCTTTCGCGAGCATCCTAACGCAAGCGGTTCTGCCAGGCTCATTTTCAGCTGACCAATTGCTGCTTGCCCTCTATGAGTTTACCCTGGTAACGCTGGTTGCGCTCCTGGTCAATAAATTCTGGACAGAAAAGCTGGCTAAAATTGTCAACCTGACGATAGCGCCGATTCTCATGCTGGTGGGAATCAAATTTTTATCATCAATATTGAAATAACACTGTCTCCCCGTTCTCGTTCGGCCGGTTTCGCTTTAAAAAACGAGTTTGAAATGTGCATTTAAATAAGAGCGCTGATTGAAGCGAAGCTTGAAAAGGCGTATTTGGAGCAAGGGGTCTCGATGCCGCTGACTCCTGATCCGCCCCAGTGATAAAACAGCCAGTCTGAACTTTCCAGACTGGCTGTTTTCATGCTGAAACCTATATATTAAGCGACTGATAGAACTCAATCACTTTTTGTTTTATAGCATCCCGCACATCACGGACCTGTGCCATGATTTCGTCATGACTGCCTTTGAACTGCGACGGGTCAGCAAACGGCCAATGCAGCCGCACCGCGTTCCCCGGAAAAATTGGACAGCGCTCGGCGGCTTCCTTTGAGCACACGGTCACAACATAATCAAAAAGCCGCCCCTGCTTGTAAAAATCGAATACACTCTTGGTCGGATTGCTGGAGATATCAATGCCGTCCTCAGCCATTGCCTCAACCACGTAAGGATTCAGTACGCCCGGTTCCAGCCCGGCGCTCTCGACAACCACCCTGTCGCCTGCCAGCGCCTTGAAATACGCCTCCGCCATCTGACTTCGAGCCGAATTATGAACACACAGAAATAGTACTTTTACCATTTTCACCCTCACTTCCTGCTAATACAATAATAAACATTGTTCATTTCGAACAAATCAGCTTTCTGTCAGATTTTGGTTAAATTTTCATGCATTCTGCTTTGCTTGCTGAACAGCTGATGAATTCGCTTTCACATTCGCCAGCGCGATACAATCATAGACCATCCGCCCGCCCTGATAGGCAACGGTGTGCCTCCGAATGATGCGCCAGGTTCCGTTTTGATAGGAACCTTCATTTTCAAGCTTGTCAGCAAGCCCGGGCAAAGATTCGATAAATATCATGAGTTCCTGATTCTGGGTCAGGGCAAGCGGTTTCGGCCCAGTCCCTGTAATGATGGAAACCGGTTCAATGACCAAGTTTGAAAGGTCTCCGATGGGCTGTGTCGCCATCGCTGTCTTGCTCTGCAGGCGAATCATTCTCGCCCGGGCATCGGGACCTATAGTATCCTTGCTTGCCGACACCAGATCGAGTAAATAGTTACGCGCCTCATTCAAATCCGCAAGCTTTAGCAGTTTTTCCGTGTCCTGCGCTGATTTAAGCACCTTCGCCATGACAGAAATTTCCCGCAGGTAATGATTGCGCTGATTGGAAGGCACAAGGTACATGGTGATGATCGAAACCGGTTTGCCGTCCGGAGCCCCATAATCGATCCCAGTCGGACTCCACCCAACGACGCACATCAAATCCTCTTCAAAATCCACCCTCGCGTGCGGACAGGCCCAGCCTTTTCCCAGCGCTGTGTTGGTGAGGTTTTCACGGGCCATCACATTACCGACAATATCGGTGCCGGTCGGAATCTGGGGGAACGCTTCAATAATATGGGCTAAAAACTGGAGCGCATGGGTCTTGTCGTTTTCCGGCAATTCGAAAAGCCGCCCTTCTTGCAGGGCATCGAGAATTGTATCCATCATCAGGCTCCTTCAAAACGTTTCAGAAATATTCGTTTTACCTTGTGGGTCAAAATCGAATATGTCACCAGGAACCCCACAATCCACAGCCAGTAGATTGCTGGCAGAGGCACCAGTCCGAGGAATCCTGCGAAAGGCGAATATGGCAGCCAGGCGCCGATCGCCATGACCGCGAGAGTAGTCATCAGCATGGGAGCGGAAGCCCTGCTTTGGAAGAATGGAATCCGGCGTGTCCGTATGATATGGACAATGAGTGTCTGAGTCAGCAGTGATTCCACAAACCAGCCTGACTGAAAGAGCCGTTCCAGGCTATCTTTTTGTACGAGGCTGAGCGCTGGGTTCAGATATGCGCTCGCCTTGAAAAAAAACCACATCAGCGCAAAGGTCGCGTAGTCGAATATCGAACTGATAGGCCCGATCCAGATCATGAAGCGTTTAATGTTCTGAATATCCCAGCGAACTGGCTTTGCGATCTGCTCAGGGTCTACCCGGTCCATGGGAATGCCGGTCTGCGAAAAATCGTACAGAAGGTTGTTGGTCAGAATCTGAAGCGGCCGCATTGGAAGGAACGGCAGGAGATAGCTGGCGCCCAGAACGCTGAACATGTTCCCGAAATTCGAGCTGGCGCCCATCCTAATGTATTTTATTATATTGGCAAAAATTCTGCGCCCCTCCATGATGCCCTCTTCCAGAACCAGCAGGCTTTTTTCCAGAAGAACGATATCAGCCGCTTCCTTAGCCACATCAACGCCGGAATCAACCGAAATACCAACATCGGCAGCCTTGAGCGCAATGGCGTCATTGATGCCGTCTCCCATGTACCCCACGACATTGCCTTGCTTTCTCAACTCCAAAACTATTTTTTCTTTCTGTGAGGGCGTGAGCTTTACAAAGACGTCGTTTTTGACAACCGCTTCCGCGAATTCAGCATCGGATAGCTGAGCCAGCGCGGCTCCGGTCATGCTGTTGGCAAACGCGATACCAACATCGCGGCAGACCTTTTCGGTGACCAGCCCATTGTCACCAGTGAGAACCTTGACCTTGACCCCTGCCCGGTCCAGCAACTTGACCGCCTCAGTCGCTGATTCTTTCGGCGGATCCATGAAGGCGATATATCCAAGCAGAATGAGCTGGCTTTCATCTTCGACCGTAAAAACATTTTTATATTTGGGAAATTCCCGGTACGCGATGCCCAAAACCCGAAAGCCTTCCCGGTTCAGCTTTTCGACTTCCTCAAAGAGGTCGGCGCGGATCATGTCGATGAGCGGGTAAATCTCCTCATCAATCTGGTAATGGGTGCAGCAGCTGTAGATTTCCTCAACCGCGCCTTTGCAGATAAGCACGTTGTCGCCTTCATAATCGACAACGACGGACATCCGCCTTCGCTGAAAATCAAACGGAAGCTCGTCAACTAGCTTGCATTCGTCAACATCGAGGTCTACGTGCTCGATAACCGCCCGGTCGAGAAGATTTTTCAGCCCGGTTTGAAAATAGCTGTTCAAATACGCATAATTCAGGACTTCTTCGCTCTTGTTCCCGATAATATCGACATGGTGCTCTAAAACAACCCTGTCCTGGGTCAGCGTCCCTGTCTTGTCCGTGCACAGGATGTTGATGGCCCCGAGGTTCTGAATAGAAGGCAGTTTTTTAACAATGACCTTTTTCTTTGCCATCGCCAGCGCGCCTTTGGCAAGATTGACAGTCACAATCATTGGCAGCATTTCGGGTGTCAGCCCGACCGCGACCGACAGGGCAAACAGCAGCGCTTCAAGCCAGTTGCCCTTTGTCAGGCCGACAATCAGAAAAACGACGCTGACCATCACGAGCATGAACCGAATCATCAGCCAGGTAAAAGCACGGATGCCCTTGTCAAAATCGGTCTCAATGCGTTTTTCGCCCAGTTTCCTGGACACTTCGCCAAATAGCGTTTGCGCACCCGTGTTGATGACAACAGCCCTCGCCGACCCCGAGGTAACGCTCGTCCCCAGGAAGCAGGCGTTCGGCAGTTCCAGAACAGCGGAACTCGAATTACCAGACAGATTCGCTGATTTTTCAACGGGCATGGATTCGCCGGTCAGCGCGGATTCGCTGACAAAAAAGTCCTTGGCGGATATCAGCCGAACATCAGCGGGAATAATGGCGCCTGCCTGCAAAAGGACGATATCTCCCGGAACCACTTCGGCCATCTTGATTTCGACTTCCTTGCCATCTCTCAGCACCCAGGTCCGGGACTGAACCCGCTTGCCCAGCGCTTCCACCTCGCGGTTCGAGCGGGCATCCAGGATGTAGGAGAGGCCGACACTCAAGACAATCATGAGGCTGACTATAATGGATGAAGTGAATTGACCGATTATTCCAGAGACAGCGGCAATCACCAGCAGCTGAATGACCAGTGGGCTTTGCAGCCGCTCGGCCATATCTCTGAAAAAGCCTTTGCTTTCAGCTTTGGATAGCTCATTCGGGCCATATCTAGATAGCCGATCTTCCGCTTCCTTGTCGGACAAGCCGTTCGCATTGGTTTTCAAGTTCTGAAATACTTCGAAAATGGGACAAATGCACAGGTCTCTGAGTCGGGCTTCATCAGCCTGTCTCTGAACATTCAGAGCATCGGTGCTTTCTTTTTTTACGGGAAACATCTGTTTCGCCATGGTTCACCTCTCGGGAATAGCCGCGTGCCGGCGCCACATGGTGAAAAAGCGAACAGACGAAGGTCAGTGTCGTGCTTTTGCTGGTATGGCAGCCGGCGTACTACGTCGCGGGAATGGGTCGTCGGGCTCGGCCCGTCGTGTGTCTTCCATCATAGTAGTGCAACTATGACTTCCGTCCGAGTCATTCATGACGTTACCTCCTTCTGCCAAAATTTTGGATTAAACCTTACAGAGTATGAACCGCATTTGGATTTTTTTCAAGATTAAGTTATAAAAAATCGAATTTCAAGTTCAGCCCAACAGCGCTTTTTTCCTGTTGGAAAACACATCGCTTTCAGCGCAGGCTGCCAGATTGAGGACACAAGGCGCAATCAGCGTGTATTCCACAAGGATTCCCCGCTTCTGCATACCGACCAGTCCCGCGTCCTTGAGGATGGTAAGGTATTTGGAGGCGATGGATTTATCAACGCCCAGTTCGGCGGCAAGCTCGCAGACGCACCAGGGGCGTTCCTTCAGCTTTTCGAGCATGTAAATGCGCAGAGGATGCGCAAGCGCCTTGAACATGTTCGCTCGGAGTTCACAGCGCCTTTTTTCTTCTTCGGTCATCATAGGGTAAATGTTGCAATATTTAACAACTTTGTCAAGCGTCGTTATTGACATTCTTTGAATTAGTTTCTATATTTTGCAACAGTTATACTTTCGGAGGTTGAAATGAAAGTCCAGATTCTTGGAACCGGCTGTTCAAAATGCCGTCTGCTCGAGGATCATGTCAGACAGGCTCTGCATGATTACAACATCACTGCCGAAATCGAAAAAGTAACCAATATCGATGATATTATGGCCATGGGTGTCATGATGACTCCGGCCTTGGCGATTGACGGTGTTGTCAAATCCGTCGGCAGAGTCCTGACAAAGGAACAATTGCTCCCCTTCCTTAAAGGGGAAAAGTGATGGCCGGAAAAACCGAGTGGACCCCCAATAAAAAGCTTCTCCTGGTGTTCGGCGTTTTTCTTGCTGCATACTTCATACCGTTCCAGGCACCTCGCGTCATCAGTGCGACCAATGAAGCTTTTCTCATGCTCTCCGAGTATGCCCGGCAGCATGTCATCCTCTGTCTGATTCCCGCCATGTTCATTGCCGGCGCAATAACCATTTTCCTCAACCAGCAGGCTGTCATGAAATACCTCGGCCCCGACGCCAACCGGCTGACTGCATATGGGGTCGCTTCGGTATCAGGTGCGATTCTTGCGGTATGTTCCTGCACGGTTCTGCCAATTTTCAAAGGAATTTATAAAAAAGGAGCCGGCCTTGGACCGGCCATCGCGTTCCTGTACTCAGGGCCGGCAATCAATATTCTTGCCATCGTGCTTTCAGCAAAGGTTTTCGGACTCAAGCTGGGCATTGCCAGAACTGTTGGAGCCATCATCTTTTCCATCCTGATCGGGTTTATCATGTCAGTCATTTTCAAGAAGGATGACCAGCAGAGAACCAAGGATTCGCGGCTATTCAACGCGGGCATGGAAGAAGGCGGCAGAACTTTGGGGCAGATGGCTTTCTATATGGCAAGCATGATTGGCATTCTGGTTTTTGCCAACTGGGCGAATTCGCGCGGCGGCAGTCCGGTCTGGGACGCCATATTCTCCGCAAAATGGTATCTGACCGCCGCCTTTGGAATCATGCTGATTTTCTCTTTGCGAAAATGGTTCAGCAAGGATGACCAGCTGGCATGGGTCGTGGCAACCCGGGATTTTGCCTTGCAGATTCTACCGCTCCTTTTCGGCGGTGTTCTGGTCGCAGGCTTCCTCCTTGGGCGTCCAGGCCATGATGCATTGATCCCTTCGAGCTGGATTGCCAGCTTATTGAGCGGGAACTCTTTGTTTGCCAATCTCTTCGCCTCAGTAGCGGGTGCCCTCATGTATTTTGCGACGCTGACCGAAATCCCCATCGTTCAGGGGCTTCTTGGTGCTGGTATGGGACAAGGACCAGCCTTGGCGCTTCTATTAGCAGGCCCGAGCCTCTCGCTTCCCTCCATTCTTGTCATCTCTGGTGAAATTGGTTGGAAAAAAACGCTTGCCTATGTCGCTCTCGTTGTCGTGTTTTCAACACTCGCAGGCATCGCTTTCGGCGCCATTGCATAACACAGCGCACTTAATAGGACGTACTATGGAACATAATCACTCGCACGAAGAGGATGCTGATGAATTCGCCTCCGGCAAGAAATTTATTCTTTCAATCGCTATTACTACAATAACCCTGGTCGCGGAGGTGGTTGGCGGCATTCTGACCCATAGTCTCGCCCTGCTTTCTGACGCAGCGCATGTTTTTCTGGACATTTTTGCGCTGGCACTCAGCTACGGGGCGGTACGGCTCGCCATGAAAGCGCCGAACAGCCAGCATTCATTCGGCTTTAAGCGCATGAAAGTCATCGCGGCCTTTATCAACGGTTCGACACTGCTCATTATGGCGTTTGAAATTTTCCTTGAGGCAATCAAGCGCTTTTCGAACCCTGTCGAAGTGCTTGCCGGGCCAATGCTCATCATCGCGGCTATCGGGCTTGCCACCAATTTGCTTGTAGCCTTGGTTCTGAAAGGCCATGACCATGAGGATTTGAACGCCCGTGCCGCCTTTCTTCATGTGATGGGGGATGCGCTTTCCTCGGTTGGCGTCATTGCCGCGGGTTTGCTCATCATGCTGACCGGCCAGACTTGGCTCGACCCGCTTGCCAGCATTCTCATTGTCGCAATGCTTCTGTTCCAGTCCATCAAGGTGCTCAAATCAGCCATTCATATATTGAACGAAGGGAACCCCGACGGCGCCGCTTCTGACGAAGTTCAAACTAAGCTGGAAGCCCTGCCGGCGGTCAAAGATGCGCACGACATCCATGTCTGGACTATCGAGCCCGGATACCGCGTCTTGAGCGCTCATATCGTCGTCGACGACATGGCAGTCTCCTCCACCGCCCTGATCGCACGCGACATTAAAGCCATGCTCCATGACCATTTTAATATCGAACACGCCACCTTACAGTTCGAATGCGTCCACTGCGGCCAGGATTGCCAGGATCCCGGTTGCGACGGCAGCCATAATTGAAAAGATACGGAAACTATCATAAAAACATTGCTGGACAACAAAGATAAAAAAAGCGGCTCCAACACAGGCCGCTTTTTCAATATTCTAGGATTCGTTTTCCAAATCAGGTGGCAACAACCACAATTGTAATTGTATCCTGATAGATTCCTTTTTCCCACATGGCTGTCTCGCCTGGATCCACAAAATTGAATACCAGACTCAACTGCCGGCCTGCACTGGCTGTTATACCTTGTGCTGCGCTTGGGGTGTCAAATTGAGAAACAAGTACGGAATCCCCGGTCCGCAGCTCAAATGTATAGGGAATATACACATTATCGTCGATTTTCTTAAGCCGGCCCGTAGCGGGATTAAGCTTGTTTGAAGAACTGATCTGCACAGTCCAATTGCGATAATTGCTTTTTACAATCGCTGTTCCCAAATTTCTGCTGACAATGGCATTGCCGTCGGCGTCAATCAGCTGGAACACCGGAGGAGAAGTCATGACGATTGACAGCAGGGGCCGCACTTCAGCGTTGATAACCAAATCGACGGAAGACTCGGCAGAAAAGGCAGAAAAGAAAGGAACAAACAATAAGACCGAAACAATCAGAAGAATACTTTTATATTTCATTGAGCTTACCTTCCCGCAAGAGCGGGGAACTTTTATAATTGAGAAAAAGTCGTGCAGCAGCCATACAGACTGCTGCGCGGTATTGCATTTTACAGATCAGCTCGCGGCGATGCTGATTGTAATTGTATCAGTATAATCAGTTGCTGCTTCGAAAAGTTCGGCTGCACCATCCTGTGCGGGCACCGTTACTGTTAAAGTAAAGTTGACACCATCCCGGGGCGTCTTTCCATCGGTTACCACAATTGTCTTTCCTTCCGGATTTACTGCTGTTGCCAAACCATTGGTAACACCCGCGCTGCCCCATGCCGGGGTTGATGCCTGCAGCAGATAGGGGATCTCAACACCTGTAAGCGCAGATTTGAGTTTTCCGTCATTTGCTGAATCAAAGGAAACGGTCCAATTCTTTTTGTTCGATTTGGCGTTCAGTGTCGCTGTTCGATCAACGGTGCCCGCTGTTCCGGTTCCATCAAGGGTTACCGTAATAGGCGAATTCGTAATGGCTACACTCAATGCTGCCGTTACTGATCCATTGATGACCAAATCGGCCGCAAAACTCGCACCAATCGCCACAAACGCGACAACTGCCAATGCTACCAACTTTTTCATTTCAAACCTCCCGTACATTTTTGCAAGAGTTCTTGCATAACAAAACTCTGTTTTTATTATCCGCATAAAACTTATGACAGTCAAGCCCTGATATTCCAGTTTGTCAATTTTCTCTATTTTCTCCACTTATCTGAAAGACAAATCCGGCGGATTAAACCGCCGGACTGCGCCCTACGCTTTGCGAAGGTTACGGATGGGTGATTGAAACACTCAGCGTGTCAGTGTAGGTGCCCGTCTGCCAGAAATCAGTCGCAGAAGCGGTAAATTTAATGGAAAGCGCATAGGTAGAACCCGTTTTGGGAGTTCTTGCCTGCGCTGCGCTTGTCCACAAACTGCCAAGTGACTGATTGGTGGCGAGTGAACCGAGGGTCATGGTGTACTGAACTTTCTCAGTGTTGTCTGTCGAATGAACAAGGTAGCCTGAATTTGCAGACGAAACTGAAATCGTCCAGTTCTTATAATTGCTTACTACAGCAACATTGCCAATCGTCCAGGTATTCACTTCGCTTGCACCGTCATTCATGGTACCAGCGGTGTAGTTTCCAGGCAAGGTTAGCTCGAACTGAGGAGCAACCGTACCGGAAAGACCAACTGTTCCAGAAGTACCGGCAAAAGCAGAACCAAACACGACCAACGCAAACAGGGCAACAAGAGCGAACTTTTTCATTTGAAACTCCCCTCGCGGCATATACCGCGAATACATTAATTTATTGTAGCAATGCGTTCAGCCAGGCTGTCGACAATTGCTTACTTTTACTTTAAATATAATCGGCAGAAAACTTGTTGTCAATAAAGAAAAAAAATTCAAATTCTGCAAAGACAAGCATTTTAGCGATTTTAAAATTGACCTTCTAAATATTTTACTGCAAATCAAACAATAAACCTGAATATTTCCATTAACTCCAAAATAATAAAATTCTCAATCAATTACCATGTGATTAAGAAAAACGGCACAGGCTGCTGCCCGTGCCGTTTCAACTTCACTGAATCGCAATCAGTTGGTAGCGATACTAATGTAAATGGTATCGACGTAGACACCATTTTCCCACTGCGATGTTTCATCAGCGGTAAACTCAAGGAAGAGCTCATAATCAAGGCCATTTTTGGGAGTCCGAGGCTGAACATCACTGATTAGTGGGCTGTCAAGCGCAACATTGTCAAAGACTTTCTCCTCGTCAGAAACGCGAACAAGCTTTATAGTATAAGGGATTGTTTCGGTTGGATCACCAAAAAGAACAAGAGAACCGGCATTTGTGGAAGAAAGATAGAATTTCCAGTTCTTGAAGTTGGTGTTTACATTGAGAGTTCCAAGGTCCCAGCTGTTCAAATACCCTGCTGTGTCGATGATTTCACCTTCAAATGAGGGCGGAAGAGACAGTTCAACGTGGGCATTCAGGGTTCCCTGGATGCTCAAAGTTCCATCGCCGCCTGCAGTAGCGGCAAAGACCGGCAAGCTTGCCAAAATGACAAGCAGTGTTACCAGCGCCCTTTTCTTCATAAATACTCCTTCTGCGCGGTTTTTTTCGCGCGGGCATGATATCAGGTGTCACGAAACAGCAGCTGGTTTGTGGATTAGGGATGGCCGCAAACAGCGCTTTGTCGATTCACCTACTACATTCTTGCAAGCACGTTATGCGAAATCAAGTTTAAATTCGACCTCAAGGTTGCATGGAGATATTCAATTTTTTTGTGACACTCAGTTTTTTGTGACATTTACGGACATCAGATTTGATAAATCCAAAATCTCCAAAATATCATAATTTACCAAGACGCGGTTCTTGCCGAATACTTGACACTTTTTGCAACTGATACGATTATATGGCTCAAGGAGTTACCATGAGTCTCGTTCCTGAAAAAAAATCCAATCCCAAAATCCGGCATGTCATTGGCGTTGTCAGCGGCAAAGGCGGGGTCGGAAAATCAACAGTAGCGGTTTTGCTTGCCCAGAGCCTTGCAAGTCAGGGCAGAGCGGTCGGCTTGCTTGACGCGGATATTACCGGTCCTTCAATTCCCCGATTGCTGGGTGTCGATACCATGAAGGGTGAGTCGGATGGCGAACATCTCTTTCCTATCGAAAACGAAGAAGGTATTCGGGTGCTTTCTATTAATCTCTTTAATGACAATGAAGACGCGCCGGTCATCTGGCGGGGGCCCCTGCTCGCGAAGGCGATTGAGCAGTTCTGGCAGGATACCGACTGGGGCGATCTGGATTATCTGATTATCGACTTTCCGCCGGGAACCAGCGACATCGCGCTGACAGCCTTGCAGCAGATTCCGTTCAGCGGGATTGTCGTTGTGACAACACCGCAGGATTATGTTTCCATGATTGTCCGCAAGCAGATCAATATGGCAACCATGCTCAAAGCGCCGGTCATCGGCTTTGTGGAAAACATGCGGACACTGGTTTGTCCGAAATGCGGCGAAGTTATCAAGCTTTTCGATGATGGTTCAGATGCGCAGAAGGCGCTTGGTCTGCCGATTCTCGCGAGCCTTCCTTGGCGGCAGGAAGTCGCGCAGGCATGCTCGATCAGGTGGGCAATGCTGCCGGAAGCAGTAAAAAAAGAAGCGCTTGCTATTGCCCAGCAGGTTGAAATGTCGGCAGCCTCGGCGAAATAAATAATTCGATTCAACGAAAGCCGCGGGAGCTTATCCCGCGGCTTTTTTATAATTCCCGTGAGATAAGATCTTCCCAGGTTTCCCGTCGGACTGAAAGATGATGGCTGCCGTTCTTCACCATAACAACCGCCGGTCTGGGTATTCGGTTGTAGTTCGATGCCATCGCATGATTGTAGGCGCCGGTGGAAAACACCGCGAGAATATCTCCCGGCTGAGGGTCGGGCAGCTTGATGTCGCGGATCAGAATGTCGCCAGACTCGCAGCATTTTCCAGCGATGGTGACCAGGGTGTCCCCCGTGCGTTCAGCCTTGTTGGCGATGAGCGCGTGATAGCGTGCTTCATAGAGGGCAGGCCGAATATTATCCGTCATGCCGC
>CAZZJJ010000025.1:0-12617 GCA_964654405.1 uncultured Treponemataceae bacterium | reverse complement strand
CAAATTCAAAGAACCTACTTATCAAGATTGGTAAAAGAGCTTAGTATTGCACAGCCTAAGGAGTAATATCGTGGACAAGAAAAGTACTGCCGCAAAACCTGCAAACGCAGCACCGGAAGAAAAAAAGTCACTGACCGATAAAATCAACGAATTTTTCACCAAGAATAGAACTGCCATCATTGCAGCAGTCGGCGCAATTTTAGCCGTAATTGTTATTATCGGCGCTTACACCCTTATTTCAAATAGCGTCGCTGAGAATTCATCCCGTGCCATGGAACTTGCCCGGACCAAGCTTGAACAATGGGGGCAAGAATCAGACGAAACAAAAAAGACAGAACTGGAAAGCGCAATAACTGCTGATCTCGATGCAATCATAAAGAAATGGCCGCGAACCTTCGCTGCCCAGCATGCGCTTTTCACCAAAGCAGGAATCGCTACGGCCAATAAAAAATGGGAAGATGCTGAAAAATTCGCCCTTGAAGCAGCTAATAAATTACCGAAAACCTATCTCGCACCCATAGCGCTCGAGGCAGCGGCAGTTGCAGCGGAAGAGCAGGGGAAAGCCGATAAGGCCCTTGAATATTACCAGAAATATGTTAAGACCTATGTTAGCGATACTCCTGGACTTGCCCATGCCTACTTTTCTCTGGGCCGCCTTGCTGAAGCATCGTCTAACTGGAAAGACGCGATTGCCAACTATGAAAAGCTGACCGCTGATTTCGCTGCCTCTGATTGGGCAAAATTGGCAAAAGACCGGCTAATTTATCTCAAAGCGCAGGGACTTGATAAATAAATACAAGGAGCCTTGTTTATCTGGATATCAATCCTCAGAGGCTGCTTTGGGGATTGAGTATCCATCAGTCCGGCAGGTTCCTGGGTTTTTTTATAGTAAACGGGGAATTGCAGCGATGCGGACACGAACAATGATAAAATATCCGACTCTGTTTGGTTTTATCTTGCTTTGTCTTGTTTCGATATCTGCCGGATCATGCGGACTTCCCAAAATTCTCTATCTCTATCCGCCGCTTTCATTTTCCGCATCTGGCAGCAACACGGTTATACTTGTGCATGATACCAAGAATTACGATGCCTTGGAAGGAGCAAATCAGTCATTCAAGGGGTATGAAATTTTTTATCGAATTTACGATACTGAAAGTAAGGCAATATCAGATATTTCTTTAATTAATAATAAAATAGATATAGCTCCTGATTCTCCGGATATTATCATGAGATATGCAGCTGATACGCTTAAGTTTTTACGAATGAAAAACAGCTCGACGAGCAGCCAACCGCTCATAACAATCGGTAATCCTGAAAATAGTGCGCAATTTGATCTGACTTTGAATCAAGATTCCGAATGGACCATTTCTGGTGAAACCTTGGGAATTTCAATCGATGTTGTTAGAACCATTACAGACAGTACCCGGCTATCGTTCTCCCAAAAAAGCAATTATCTATCTTCGGATAGCGATTATTCGGGCACAACTGACAGCCCGGATTCTCTATATGCAGTGTTCTTTGCCGTCGCATATGCGCACGACCCGGAAACAATAGGGCAGATTGTTTACAGCATCCCGGTTGTTTTGAGTGTACCGATTCAATTCTAATGACTTCGTATAATGTATATTCTGTCTACTGTATAGCTAACAAATACTTTGTTATTACGAGAGCTGTTATTTTATAAAGCTTCCATGAGAGGAATCCTGCGATTTCCATCATTTTCCTGAATCTGTGCCCAAGATTGGATTTTTACAATTCGGCATTCATCATGGATGTTTTCAATCTGCAGTATATCTTTTAAAACATGTTGGATATTATTTTCACCGCCATGCGAATCATTGACATAAACCGATACATTCTTTTGAACTTCATCATACGATTCAACTTCTGTTCGTTTCTCAAGCTCGCTTTTCAGCAGGTTGAACTTATCACTTATCAATAAAGAATTTATGTCCATTTTTTCTTTCAGCGATATTTGAAAGCTTGAACCAGAATACAAGGTACCAATGCTGTTTTTGCCGGCAGAGCGCTTTTTGCCAAATCTTACAGATACAACTTCAATTCCCTGCGGCATCTGACAGTTAAAGGATTTGATAAAAAGGTCCGAATCCGTAATTTGAATGATATCTTTCAGCCATACAGCAAGAACTTCATATTCTGAACCGATCCCAAGACCCAGCGGCTGTGTGAACTCCATTTTAGGTAATGGGTTAAAACCTTCTGAGAACCTTACAGGGAATTCAAGGATACTCAAGGCTCGAGCGAATATATTTGATATTGAATGTAATGGGTAAAATATGCCTTTGCCAGTCTTTTTAAAGACAATACCGAAACGCTGATCTTCAAGGATGGAATCCTGAGTTTTTGTGATTTTATAACCAAAATCCTCCGGCTGCGGCATCGAAGCCCTGTCAGGAACTTCAGACTGTATGAATTTATTGACAATAGAAAACCTGGAATTGCAGGAACCGCAAGGGTGATCACATTCGTCATCACATACTGATGTCATCTCGGATTCTATGCTCTTTTTTGCCTCATCTTCCAAATATGTCTTTGAGACAAATAGGTTTATTTCACGCTCCCATGGGGGTTCATGATTTTCCGGTATAGGTTGGAGATATTCTTTTTCTAAATCGAATCCAAGCTGAAGGCTCGACTCCAGTAAAATTTCTTTCCAGCGGTTTCTGTCAAAATGCTCTTCCCATGCATCGAGCCGCGCGCCTTTTCGATAGGCGTTGAGCAGAAGCTCCCCTACCCGTTCATCGCCGCGGGAAATAATTCCTTCCAGCATTGAGGTGAATGGCGAGTGATATGAAACACTGATAAATTTATATGGCCTGAGAGAATCCTTGATATAATGAATGGCGGCCAGGGCTTCTGCTTCCGGTAACTGGCCGGATCGCTGAAACGGAGTGTGTGGTTTCGGGACGAAAGTACCGATATTAACATTTATAGCAATTTTTTCAACATGGCTGATTTTCAGCAGAAAATCGACAATAGCCCTGGCCTCCCCCATTCCTCTTCCTGGCACCGGCAGGCCTATCATAAAGTAGAATTTAGCGGATCTAAAACCATAATTCTTTGCTTCGTGAAGAATTGCGGTAATCTTTTCAAATTCGACTGTTTTATTGACTGACTTCTGCCATGAATCCACAGGTGTTTCAACAGCAAAAGTAAGACCGGATTTTCTAGTCTCTGAAAGCTCAGACAGAAGAGGAAGAGTAAAACTCTCGACTTTCAGGCTTGGCAGCTGAAATGACACCTTTTTGCTCTTCCATGTATCATTCAATGAATGAACAAGTTCAATGATTCCTGGATAATCACCGCTGGACAAAGAAGCAAGGGTGATTTCACGATACCCGCCTTTCGAGATGAGATTCCGGACTTCCTCCTGGATTTGCTGTGGCGGTTTGATGCGTTGCGGGCGGTAAAAAAAACCTGCGTGACAAAAACGGCACCCGTTCGGACAGCCGCGCATGATTTCCACAACGCCATGGTTCTGGATTGTGTTCAGGACGGGAATTGGATAGGCCGTGTCTTTGGCTTGTCTGCCGAATTCAGCCTGAACCGCCCTGACTGCCTTTCGCAACCGCATGTTTCCGTCCGGATCACGGGCAACAGGGCTTTCAGGAGAAAGCCAGAATGAATTTTCATCTGCAATTGCCTGCAGCATAGCAGAGCGACTGCCGCCTGATTTTTTTATTTCTGCCAGTTTTTTCAGCAGATTATAAAAGCCCGCTTCGGCCTCTCCGATATAGACTGCATCCAGAAACGAGCTAAAAGGCAGGGGATTGGTCGCAGCAGGCCCGCCAGCGATGACTATCGGGTCCTCATCACCTCTATCGCTGACACGTAATGGTATCTTTCCCGTATCGAGAATCGTCAAAATATTGGTTGCCAACAGCTCATAGCCAATGGAAAAGCCTATAAGGTCGCATTGTTTCAGCGGGATGCCGCTTTCGAGCGTATAGAGCGGTACGTTTTTTTGCTTCAAGAGGTTTTCAAAATCAGGCGCAGGCGCGAATACACGCTCGCATACAACGCTGTCAGACATGGTTTTCAAATCATTGTAAAGAATTCGAACTGCGTTGTTCGACATGCCGATTTCATAGAGATCAGGAAAACTGAGAGCGAAAATAAAGCGTTGCTCTGTTTCTGCGACAGGCTTATTCGACCCAACTTCACCGCCAATATATCGGGCAGGTTTTATTATCGAAAAGAGTTGCGAGCCAAATGCTTCAACTGGATTGATAAGAGATAGCTTTTTCACATTCGATACCTTCGGGCAGATATACCCAATAGAATTCCAACCGCAGTCATGGCAGCCCATAAAGATGATCCGCCGTATGATATAAAATAGAGCGGGATGCCGGTTATCGGCATGATTCCGATTGCCATGCCGACATTGATAATAAAATGGAAAACAAGCATGCCGAAAATGCCGCTTGCGACAAGCGCTGAATAGCGATCTTTCGTTGACTCAATCAAGAGCACGATTCTGTAAAAGAAGAAACAGAAAAGTCCGACAAGAACAAGGCTGCCCACAAAGCCCCACTCTTCGGCAATTATTGAAAAAATAAAGTCAGTGCTTTGTTGAGGAATAAAACGGGCGTGGCTTTGCGTCCCCTGTAAATAACCCTTCCCCGAGAAACCTCCTGAGCCTATCGCAGTTATGGATTGAATAATATTCCAACCCGCGCCCTGGGGATCGACGCGGGGATTTAAAAATACCATAAGACGCATGATCTGGTATTCTTTCAGAATTTTCTGCGCAATAAAAGAAATGATGATGGAAACATTAAAAATAGAGAAAAAATAGCTTATCCAGAAATAATACCGTTTTTTGAATTTGATCCACCCATAGGCGGAAAGCGCGAATACAGCGATGGAAAACATGGTAATTACGTTGAGAATAATTCTGCGCTGGTATAGCAATTCCACAGGATTGCCTTTTGGAAAAAAATAGCTGCCGGCAAGCGGCATGATAAGCAGCAAGAAGGTTGTCAGCAAAGTGCCAAGAATAAAGTAGACATAGCGCTTATCCACATCAGCCATGAAGAGCATAGCAATGAGAATCGGAAAGAATACCAGTGCCGAACCAAAATCCGGCTGGGAAAGAATGAGCAGAACAGGTATTCCTATTATGAGGCTGGAAATGACCAGTCTTTTGAAACTGCTTTCCATCTCCGCTGCATCCAGATAGCGCGCAAGAAAAAGAATCGTGATGATTTTTGCAAATTCCGATGGCTGAATGCCATAATCGCCGACGCCAATCCAGGCACGCGCGCCATTGACCACTTTTCCGGCAAACCTTGTATATATAAGTATAAGCAGGATAAATAAATAAGCGAAAATAAAATAGTCTTTGAGCCTCGATATATCAAGCGAGATTGCAAGCAGCATCAATACAAAGCCGCTGACAGCCCAGATTATCTGCTTTAAATATTCATTGGAAAAGCGAAAACCATCAGCATCGACGCCGGCAGATGCGATGGATAGAGTACCAATTCCAATAAGAAAAAAAACGCTGGTAAAAATCAGATAATCCATATCGGAAAGGAATTTCGGCACCTGAAGAGTTTTCATTCAGTCCTTCCTCTGATATTCATCCTGTCAATATTCACGCCCACAGTTTTTGCGGCACTTTCAACATCCTGTCCGCCAAATATGGCCTGGTATATGACATTAGCTGCATAGGGAGCCCACCACTCCCAAGGATTTGTAGCTTCGATCATGGTTACTACGACAATCTGCTGATCTACTGGTGCATCATAGGGCCCATAGGAGGCAAACCAGGAATGCCAGCGATCTTTCAACCCAACTTCCGCGGTACCTGTTTTCCCTGCAATCTGTACAACTTTTGTCGAAATTGGCGTCCTTGCGGTTCCATTGACGATGACTCCGCGCAAATCTTCCTGGAGATGTAAAAATGACTCCTTGCTGATGTTTGATGTGGCAAGCAGCTCCGGTTCAACCGAAGAAAGCAGGGCTCCGGTTCCAGGATCCCTAACCTCCCTGACAAGATGCGGTTTCATGATTTTGCCCGAATTAGCGACCATAGCCATCATATTGGCAACCTGGAGCGGTGAAGCCAGCATATACCCCTGCCCTATCGAAAGGTTCATGGTATCTCCCGGGGTCCATCGTTCATTATAGGTTTTTTCCTTCCATTGCGGGGTTGGTACAAAACCAGAAGCTTCGCCTGGCAAGTCAATGCCAGTCGGCGCTCCGTAGCCAAATTCTTTCGCGTAACTGACGATTGTATCGATACCAAGATAGTCGCGCCCCAGTGTCCAATAATAAACATCGCAGGATTGGGCAAGCGCTCCTTTCAAATCCAGCGGACCATGACCTGGACGGTGAATCCAGCAATTCCATTCGCGCCCGCCGTAATCGATAACACCTTTGCAGACGATTTTCCCATCGATTGGAAAAGCTTTCTCCTCAAGATCTGCAGCGGTGAGTACTGTCTTGAAAGTCGAGGCTGGTGGATAGGATGATTGCACAGCTCGATTGAGCAGCGGTTTTTTTTCGTCCTGCAGAAGCCGTGCATATTCATCACCAGCTTTATTTGAAGTAAAGAGATTTGGATCGAACCAGGGATATGAGACAAGAGCAAGTATTTCGCCAGTTGCCGGTTTCAGCACAACTACCGATCCCATGCGCTGGCCGAGGGCTCGTTCTGCGGTTTTCTGAATTTCTGCATCGATTGTCAGAACAAGGTTTTTGCCGTTAACCGGTTTTTCCACCTTGCTTTCATATGCCGATAGATCTTTGCCCTTTACATCGACATTCTTCAGGACATAGCCGTCTTTTCCTTTCAGGACCTCATCATATACTTTTTCCAATCCAGCTTTCCCTATGACATCATTCGCGGAATATCCCTTGTTGTACAATAACTTATATTCGTCACGGGTAATTTCGCCGACATATCCGATAACATGGGCCATGGAGCCTATTGCTGGATATTTGCGCTTGGGCTGCGGATTCCAGTATACACCAGGGAACTGTTCCCTATTTTCAGCAATTTTAATTATTGCGCTGGAATCGACAGAGCTTGCAATTATTATAGCCTGATAAAGATGATAATATTTGGGTGGAATTTTTTTCATTATTGAATCAAGAGAAATTCCGGTAGCTTCTGCAATTTTTAAAAAAAGTGATTCGTGAAGCCCCTTCTCGATTTCAGCAGGGATGACAGCGAGTGAAAAGGAATCTTCGTTGGAAGCAAAAGAAACATTGCGGGTTCGGTCTAGTATTTCTCCCCGGATAGCCGGCAGCTTCATTGACTGCGATGCGTACCGCAATGCTTCAGTTCTGAAGTTCTGCGCTTGAATTACTTGCAGAGAAAAAAGGTAAATACTATAGACAACCCCAATGACTGCAACCAGTATTTTAAAATACTTGGTTTTTTCAGGAATGCTCTTTTTATTATTCATGGCATCAGGTCTCGCTTTCCTGTTTTCATCATTCGGTATGGCTTTTAGTAATGAATGCTTTTCCAGTTTTAGAAAGCACCCAGAAAACAAGCGGCGCTAGAAGGATATTCATCAGGCACTCCATCCAGAATCGTATGTTCCCGAAGGAGTATGCAATGATTGCGCCTTTGCCGAACAGCCTGGCAAGAAAGATGCTCAATAGAGCCTTGAGTATTGTTGCCAGAAGTGCAGCAGCAAACGGCATTAAAATTCTGTCTATGAATATGGATGCCCTGATGAGCAGCGCGACGTATGCTGGAACAACATACAGAAATGCGTGAAAACCAAGCGGTGAAGAAGAGAGAAAATCATGCGCTATTCCAATGACAAAAGCGGCAAGCAGTCCTTCAATATTTTTATTGCTAAAAGACATCCAAAGTATTAAAAGCAAAGTAAAATCCGGTGTGGCTGAAGCCAGTATCCCATTTTTAAACCAGGTTGTCTGTATAAAAAGAATCAGCACGGCAAGCATAGAAGCAAGAGAAACCGATTTGATCATGGTTTTGCCTCTGATTTGATAACTTCTCCGTTCGAATTATCAACTATCTTCTGCGTTTCAATGACAAAAACGTATTCTAGGCGGGAAAAATCCAAAGCCGGGTCAAGATGAATCGTAACTGCGGTCCCAATTACATCTGTTTCGATGCTTTTTACTCGGCCGATAGCCAGGTCTGCAGGATATATCGAATCAAGTCCGCTCGTCACGACAAGGTCGCCAATCTGAATTTCGGAGGCATTCGGCCTTGGTACATACTCCATAACCAGATCGTCAAGGAAACTGCCTCTGCCATTGACAAGGCCTGCTGATCTGGTTCGTGAAAACCGCGCCGCGGCATAGAATCGTTTATCAAAAAGGGGAAGGACGACGCTTGTCGAAGCATTGACAGAAATAATTTTCCCCACCAAGCCTTCCATACCATTCTGGAAAGCGACAACCGCCATATTTCTTTGAACACCGTCGCTGCTGCCCTTATTGATGGTGTATGTTTCATAGAGATTCCCTGGTTCAGAGGCTACGATTTGCGCTGATGTCTTGACCGTATTGATTGTCTGGTAAAAGCCAAGCTGCTCCTTAAGCCTCTCATTTTCTGCTTTAGTATCGGCAAAATCACGCTCCATCTGGTAGTAGCTTTCCAGCTTCTCAGCAAGTGAATTATACTGATTCTGCAAATTTTTCAATTTTTGTATGGAAAGAATAGTGTTGCTGAAAAAACTTCCGACCTTGTAAAAAATCTCCTGCACTGAAGACCCCACAGCCCGGAATGCCCTTGCAGGGAAATCGTTCAGTGTTTTAGTAGAAATTGAAACCATGAGAAGCGATGACAACACCATTATAATTGCGGTTGTATGTAAAAATGGAACGCGCGCTTTCTTCTGCTTGCGCGGCATTGTCATCCTCGCTTGAAATCAGAGAAATTTGACGGAATCGAACAGCATCGATCCACGAGAAGCCATGAAGTACTCTTAGAGGTTGAGGCTTTCATAGACACTTTCAGAACCTTCGTGGCTGTTCATGGTTTCAAAGTATTTTCCGGCCCCAATAGCAACACATTCAAGCGGTTTTTCAGCCAGAATTACCGGCACTCCAGTTTCTTTAGCTATCAGCTTTGGAAGGCCTTTGAGCAAGGCGCCGCCGCCCGAAAGCACTATGCCTCGTTCCACGATGTCGGCCGCAAGCTCGGGAGGTGTTTCGCTCAAGGTTTTTTTCACTTCATCGACAATCTGGTTTACTGATGCAATAAGGGCTTCTCGGATCTCGACTGAATCTACCTCAAACCGCCTCGGCAATCCTGTTATAGCATCATTTCCCTTGATTTCAACTTTTTCAATTGTCCTTTCCGGGCTTGCATTGCCAATTTCGATCTTAAGGCGCTCAGCTGTCTGATCTCCTATGATGAGATTATGAACGTTTTTAATGTGACGAATGATTGCTTCATCAAATTCATCGCCGCCCACACGAATTGCCCTAGTAACAACCATTCCTTTCAGGGAGATCACAGAAATTTCCGAAGTACCGCCGCCTATGTCACAAATCATGTGGCCGGCGGGTTCTACAATGGGAATGCCCGCACCAATGGCGGCAGCCAGCGATTCAGGAATTACTTTGACTGATCGTGCGCCAGCTTTATATGCAGAGTCAATGACAGCGTTTTCTTCAACTTTCGTAATACAAGAAGGAACCCCAATGACGATGCGCGGCTTGAAAAACCAGTTTCTCGGGACTACTTTTTGAATAAAAAACTTGATCATCTTTTCAGTCATGTCAGGATCCGCTATGACCCCATCGCGCAAAGGCCGTTTCGCGATAATATCTCGAGGGGTTCTTGAAAGCATTCCTTTCGCCTCCGTACCCACAGCGACCAGACGATTGGTGCCCTTCTCCACCGCGACAACGGACGGCTCGTTCAATACAATTCCCTTTCCCCTGACATATATGAGCGTATTGCAGGTTCCGAGATCTATTCCTATATCCTGTGAAAAAGATTCAAATATATTTTTGATTGCCATGCGATCCCCCTATAACCGTTCTGAAAGCTTTTTTCTTGCTTCAACATGATTAGGATCCTGCGCTATAGCTTTGCGCCAAGCCGCTCGAGCCCGTATCGGATCTTTCCATGCTTCATATATTACACCAAGTCTGAACCAGGCGTCTGCAAAACTGGGGTCTGCCTTTACCAAGGCATTATACAGTTCTTCCGCCTTCTTTAAATTTCCAGTGTCAAATTCGATATCGGCGATCATCATTCGACATTTTAGAACAACAAGATCGTCAGAAGAAGATGATATTGCCGAATTCAGTATTTCCACGGCTTTGGCAGTATTGCCAGATTCTTTATAGCTTAAAGCCGCGGAAATCATCAAGACATCGGAAGGATTGTTTTTCAGGGCTGTTTCAAAATGCTTGATAGCAGTACCATGATCGCCTGATGCAGCATACAGAAGTCCCAGGTACTGATCCAGATCAGGTGCTGAATAATTATCTAATTTAGCTTTTTCGAGATATTTCAGAGAAAGGTCATACCACGGCAAGCCTTTTTGATAATATGCCTTTCCGAGCACATACTCTTCCTGCCCTAGAACCGGAGATTTTTCATCAACTGCTAGGGATTTTCTCAAACTTGTCACTGCTTCGTCCAACAGGCTGAGCCTTTCTTCGCCTTCCTGCTTTTCCATAGCCAGATAATATGCGGAAAAGCCATTAAAACTCAGATAGAATGGGTCAAGCGGGTTCTTTTCAAGCTCCTGCCGGCAAAGCTGCAAGGTGCTGACTCGGTCACCTGCGTTCCAAGATGCAAGGACTTCAGATTTCCGGCGGCCAGAAATGAGGGTGGAAAACGATGCTTTGCCTGAAAACAGCAAGACCAATAGAACTATAACTACCGCAGCCGCCATGACTGAAACAGCAAGGATGGCCACCGATTTTGCTTTACTATGACGGGAGGAGGTACGGCTTGTTCTTCTTTTAAAAAAAATACTCATGCATAGCCCTTAACCAGCCGCTGAAATAAAAAAGGCGGGCTTGTAAGCCGGGTTCTGTACATGGTTTCCCATGTTGCCATCATCCATCTTGAGTGAGTGTTGCCACTCACCGTTCAAGCGGCCTACCCGCAGTTTGCTGTTTTAGCATCTCCCATCGGGAGAGTCAAAACAGCGAGGATGAGCGTCCAACTGCTGTTTGGCCTTGCTCGCAATAAGGTTTGCCGTGCCCTGTCCATTGCTGGACAGGCGGTGGGCTCTTACCCCGCCATTTCACCCTTGCCTTTTTCAAGGCGGTATGTTTTCTGCTGCACTGTCTGTGCGGAAAACGCCTTAGCGTATAGCTGGTCAGATTCCGCCCCGGCCGTTAGCCGGTATTGCGCTCATTCTCGAGCCCGGACTTTCCTCGGTAGCGGAAACCCGTACCGCGATGGCTTAAGCCCGCCCAAATTCCATTTACTGTAATTGATTCAGTCTTCCTGATCCATCAGGAAATCATCGGCAATGACAGCTTTCTTTTTTGAAGCCTTCTTTTTAGATGCCTTGGGCTTTTCAAGCTCTTCGCTTTCAGCAACATCTTCATCTTCGGCTTCTTCTTCTTCCTCTTCAGTATCGAATGCCAGATCGGCCAATGCGCCGGATTCGATATCGCCAAGGAACCCGGATTCATCCTTAACTTCTTCATAAAAAAGTATTCTGGAACAGTATGGACAGAAATGAACGGTATTGCTCTCCGAATCCCGGATTTCATTGACAAAATTCGCCGGCAGAATCATGTGGCATCCGGAGCAGACAACACCATGTACAGGAACAACACCAACACCTTTTTTGTTACGGATAATCCTCTCGAGCTTGAAAAGAATTTCCTTTGAAATATCCTGAGAAACCTCGGCTTCCTGCAGTCGCAGCTGTTCAATTGCCTGAAGCTTTTCAGATTTCTGGCTGTCGATTACCTTCGTTTTTTCAGCAATTTCGACTTCTAGCTGCTCTATGGTGCCAGCATTTTTTCTCAGTTCTTCTTCAATCTCACTAAAAACTCGCTCTTCCTGCTGAATATCCTTCCGGAGAGCTTGTTCCTTGTCGGTCGCGTCGCGGATTTCTTTATTGATCGCTTCGTATTCCCGCTGGGTTGTAATGCCATCCATTTGCTGCTCAGCGTGCTCACGGGTCATCTCCGCTTCCTGAAGTGCCTGCCGCAGTTCATGAACCTTTTCTTCAACCCGTTTGAATTCCTCATCCTTTTCCATGAAACTCTTTTTAATTCTGGAGAGCATTTCATTCTGAGTTTCGAGGGTTTTCGGCAAGGTAGCGATTTCTTCTTCCAAAGCAACACGCTCGCTAAGAAGCTCCTGATATTTTTTCAACCGTTCCAGCATTTCCATTGTCGTCATGCGCACACCCCTATCAGTGATCCATATAATCGCGAAGCTTCTGGCTCCGCTTGAAATGGCGCAGTTTTTTCAGCGCCTTTGCTTCTATCTGTCTTATTCGTTCACGGGTAACATTGAAATAAAGCCCTACTTCCTCAAGCGTCAGTGAATAGCCGTCATCCAGACCGAAACGCATCCTGAGAACTTCCTGTTCACGAGGAGGCAAGGTGGATAATACCATTTTTATCTGCTCTTGGAGAAGCTTATAATCAGTCTGATTTGAAGGATTTTC